>CAYMYD010000232.1:0-4132 GCA_964394535.1 uncultured Propionivibrio sp.
ACCGTTTCGCTCCCCGATATTGCAGCGCGCTTCCCGGATATTTTTGCGCCGGAATAAAAGTTTTGCTATACAGTCTGCATGTCGGTTGTCCCGTAACCTTGCCTCGGCTGTTGCACAGAATGAAAAACATTGATCGACAAGCCCGTGTTTTTTTCATCCATCTGTGGCTCACACTCGGCCTGTTCTGTTGCGTCATTATTGCCCTCGTCGTCTATTTGCGGGCTGACCGGCAACTTGCACAGGCCAATCAGCAGCTTGTCACGTCCGTCCGGCTGGCCAACGAGCTGCGCAATTCCTCGGATGACCTGACGCGCATGGTGCGTACCTATGTTGTCACCCGCGATCCGATCTACAAGGCGTACATGCAGGAAATCCTGGACATCCGGGACGGCAAAAGCCCAAGGCCGGTGGATTACAACCGCATTTACTGGGATCTGGTGCTGGAGCAGGGCAAGCGCCCTCAGCCTTTCGGCCCTCCGGAGTCCTTGCTCGGATTGTTGCGGGCAGCGGGCGTCAATGATGCCGAGTTTGCCAAGCTGAATGAAGCAAAGGAAAAGTCCGAACAACTGACGCAGATCGAATTTACCGCCATTCATCTTGCCGAAGCTTCCGGGCCGCCGCTGGGGCCAGCGCATGCGACGGCCATCGGCCTGCTGCACGACAGCACCTATCATCAGGCCAAGGCAGAGATCATGAAGCCGCTGCACGAGTTCGAATCGCTGATTGAAACTCGCATGCACGAGGAAGTCCGTCAGCTGGATGAGCATCTGGGGCGTGTCCGCTGGTTGCTGATCCTCTCCGGTCTGGCATTGCTTGCCCTGCTGCTGAGTGCCCGGCGCACCCTGCACATTTTGCTCGGTTCTCCGCTGGAGGCGTTGTACAAGCGGATTGAACTGCTGGGTAGCGGTTGTTTTTCCGCTCCCATGCCACAGGACACGGAGCCGGACAACACGCTGATGGGCAAACTGGTCGAGGCACAGCTTCACCTGCAACAACTCGACAGCCGTCGTTCTCAGGCCGAAGCCGAGCTACGCAAAAGCGAACAGCGATTTCATGATATTGCCAGTGCATCGGGTGACTGGGTCTGGGAAACGGACGCCGATTTCCGGCTGGTGTATACCTCCGAGGGCGTTCAGGATCAGTTGGGTTACCAGTCGCACGAACTGCTCGGCAGCCTTCCATCTGATTTCATGCTGCCGGAAGATGCGGAGCGGACACGTGGGCAGATCGAGACAATTTTGTCCGGGAAAACCGGTTTTCGCGATCTTGAACTGAGAATGCTGGATAAAAAGGGTCGGCCACGCATCATCCTGAGCAACGGCAATCCGATCTTTGATGCTTCCGGGCAGTTCACCGGCTACCGTGGGGTGATCCGCGATCTCTCCGAAATGCAGCGCGTTACCCTGGCGGCCTTTGAGTCCGGCGAAGGCATGAGCATTGCGGATCGTGAAGGGAATGTCATCCGGGCCAATCAGAGCTTTATCGATACCACCGGCTACACGGTCGATGAATTGCCGGACCGGAGCATGGGTATTGTCATGAGCGAAAGTTTCGGCGAACCGTTTTATGCCGAAATGTGGAAAAAGCTTGGGGAAACCGGGCTATGGCAGGGAGAAATCACCGACCGGCGAAAGAATGGCCAGCTCTATCCCAAATGGTTGTCCGTTTCAGCCGTCAAGGACGGCAAAGGCCAGGTCACGCACTATATCTGCACCCATTTCGACATGACCGAGCACAAGGAAGCCGAAGACAAGATTGTCGAACTGGCTTATTACGACCAACTCACCGGCCTGCCCAATCGCACCCTGTTTCATGACCGGCTGGGGCAGGCGGTAGCCGCCTCGATGCGTAACGGGATGTATGGTGCCCTGTTCTTCATCGATCTGGATAACTTCAAACTGATCAACGATACCCTGGGGCACGATACCGGCGACCAGTTGCTCAAAATGGTCGGCGAGCGCCTGGTTTCCTCTGTCCGCCGGGAAAACACCGTTGCCCGTCTGGGAGGGGACGAATTTGTCCTGATCGCCCAGGAGCTGGATAGCGTGGAGCTGCAGGCTGCCCATCTGGCGGAGATCATCGGTGTGAAATTGCTGGAGGTGCTGAATAAACCCTATCCGCTGAGCAAGGCGTCGCGCCACTGTACGCCGAGTATCGGCATCACCCTGTTCAGCAACAACGCCGGTTCAATCGAAAAACTGATGAAGCAGGCCGATCTGGCCATGTACAAGGCCAAGGCTGCCGGGCGCAACGTGATCCGCTTCTTCGATCCGGAGATGGAAGCCTACGTCAACCAGCGGGCCGCCATGGAAAAGGAACTGCGCGACGGGATCGAAGCGCAGCAGTTTGTCCTTTACTACCAGCCGCAGATCGACGGCGACGGGCAGATCACGGGCTGTGAAGTCCTGTTGCGCTGGCAGCATCCCGGACGCGGCCTGATCCTCCCTGACGACTTCATTCCGCTGGCCGAAGAAAGCAGCCTGATCCTGCCTCTGGGGCAGTGGGTGCTGGAAGAGGCCTGCAGGCAACTGGTACGCTGGGCCAGGGAGCCGGGGCTGGCGGAACTGAGCATTTCAGTCAATCTCAGCGCCCGCCAGCTTCATGACCGGAGCTTTGTCGACAATACCCTGTCAGCCCTGAGCCAGAGTGGCGCAGACCCCGAAAAACTGGTGCTGGAATTCAAGGAGAACATGCTGCTTGACCGTAGCAGCGAAATCATCGAAAAAATGTATGCCTTGAAAGCGATCGGTGTCCGCTTTTCTCTGGATGATTTTGGGATCGGCTACTCCTCCCTGGCCAGCATCAAGGGACTACCGCTGGATCAGCTAAAAATAGACCGCTCCTTCTTGCACGAGATTCACACAGACCTGAATGCTGTGGCCATTGTCGGCAGCATTCTGGCGCTTGGCGAAAGTCTGGAAATCGAGACCATCGCCGAGGGTGTGGAAACCGAGGAACAACGCGAATTTCTCGCGTCGGCAGGCTGTTTTTCCTGGCAAGGCCATCTGTTCAGCCCCCCCTTGCCGGTCGATGAGTTCAAGCACCTGTTATAACTGCCCACCCACCCCCTTGAACTTCTCGACAAAGGCAGCGATTTTCTGGAAGACCGTCTGCTTCCTGGTCAAAAATTGCGGGTTCAATGGGCTCATCCTGGGCAGGAGGGCGTTGAGTTCGGTGCCGTTCTCACTGGCAAACTCCCGCTTGAGCGAGTTGGCGAGGTAACGCCGGGCCGCATCCGCATTCAGGCTCTCGGTGGTGATCAAGGCCTGCGCTTCGCGCTGCTGCTCCGCTTGGGCGAAGGTGAAGAAGGCGTCAATCACGCTGGCCTTGTCGCCAATCTGGTCCAGATCGGTCTGATTGATGAAATCGACTAGCAGGCTCTCTTTCGCGCGATTGCCCAGGCTGGCCCGGATCACGCGGCGCACCTCATCCACCAGCGCCGATTTGCTCTTGATCTTTTTGTTGTGCTCGAAGATCAGTTCCAAAATGTAGTCCAGATTGATTTCCTGCGATTTCAGCAGATCAACCTCGAAGACCACGTCATCCCAGTCGACAGTGGACTTTGCCTTCTCGGCCCCCGCTTGTTCACGGCGCAGCCAGTCGCGCACATCGTTGTAGGTTGATCGGTAATCCTGAATTTTTCGCTCGGCAGGGAGCGTAATGCTTTGCAGTTCGGTCAGAGCTTCATCAGTGAGGTAGTGTTTGGCCTTGAACGCCTCCACCGCCGCCGGATCGGCCATATCTACGCTCTGCAAGGCCTTCAGGCTGGCGAATTCATCATAGTTTTGCAGTATGTTTTCCACGCGCAAATACTCGCCAAACAGCTTGGCAAAGGCCTTCTTGTCAGCTTCCTTCTCAATGGCGGCGGGGTCGGGAAAGCGTGTTTCCAACTCCTTCACCACCGCCACAAAGCCCCGCCGCGCCTCGCCGGTGGCCGTATCGGTGAAGCCTTCCATGTATTCCTTGTAGCTCTTCTCCAGCACCACGTTCTTGGTGTTCTTGTCGCCGAACAGGGTGATGGCATCGATGGTCGCCTGCTCCAGATCGCGGAAGGTGACGATGTTGCCGAAGGTTTTGGTGGCATCAAAAATGCGGTTGGTGCGCGAATAGGCCTGCAACAGCCCGTGGTAGC
>CAYMYD010000233.1:0-4121 GCA_964394535.1 uncultured Propionivibrio sp.
GTCGGCGCTCGACAGGCGCCGGTTGGTCTCGGAGACTTCGTACTGCGAGCGGATCGCGGTGATGCCTATGATGACCAACAACACCGTCCCCAGCGCGAACCCGGTCGTCGTTGTCTTGCCGAGTTCCCACGAGAACGTCTTTTGCCTGCAGACGATCAGGAAGGAGGCGGTGCCGAGCAGCATGAACAGGATCGCCGCGTCGCCGGCCATGACGCTCAGGCCAAACCAGCCGAACATGCCGAGTACCGGCGAGAAGTAGGTGCTCATGGCCGAGACTGCGAGTGCCACGACCATGACGCTGAGGAATGCAGAAACCATCACGCGCCGACGCGCGAGGCTCGGGTGCATGTTCAGCCAGATGGCGACCGCCAGCAGTATATGGCTGATGGCTGATTCGGGCGCCATGCGGAAGGCGCCGGGATTGCCCGGTGGGGCGAGGCGCTCGTTGATCAGCAGGGCGTCGATCTGCAGATTTCCAGCGAACAGGTATTCGCCAAGCGTCAGCAGGCAGACCAGTATCGGCAGCATCAGCAGAAGTGCCAGGAGGCCTGACCAACCGGTGCGCGCCGCCTTGTTGCGGTCGAACCGCACGCTGGGTATCTGCGACAAGAGCAGCGCCAGTCCGTTGAGGATGAAACACAGCGCGGTGTTGGGTTTCATCGGTGCCCATCCACGCAGCATGCCGCGCAAGGCCGGGATGTCGAGCAGGTATCCGGTCAGGATGATGGTGCCGCCGAGCAGCGCCAGGAGTGCCGCGAGTATGGCGAAGACGGTCGATGCGTCGTTCAGGTTCGGGCGGCTGCGGCGGTTTGGCATGGTCAGGTGCCCGATGTTCCTGGACGTCCGCCGGACAAATCGAGCGATTCTCTCGGCGCAATGCAGAAGCATGCCCAGGTTTGGGGCGACTTGACGATCACGAGGGCTGCCTGCCGGATGCCTGTCATGACGATTACCTTTTTTGCCCGCTACCGCTCACTCACGCGGATTCGGCGACGGACGGGTCTCGTTTTCGGTTTCGGGGAATGCTCGCACGCTATGCCAGTTGATTCTGCGCCAATTGCGACGGACTTGGCAACAGCGATAACGCCGCGAAGCACGGTTCCCCGCGTTGAGAATATTGACTAAACCCGCGGGAAATTCGGGATAAAATTCGCCTCGGCGCCGCGTGGTTCGCCGTGATCCTTTCCCCTGTTTCCCGAAGTTTATTTATGGAGTTATCAGTACGATGAAACGGAATATCCTGGTTCTTGCGCTGTCGGTCCTCGCTGTGACGGCTTGTGGGAAAAAGGAGGCGCCTGTGGCAGAGGCGCCAGCGCCGGCTCCGGCAACGTCCGAGGCGCCGAAGGCTGAAGCCGCTGCACCGGCCGCCGCTCCCGCCGAGGCTGCACCGGCTGCTGCACCGGTCGCCGCCAACGACGAAGAAAAGGTTCTGAACATCTACAACTGGGCGGACTACATTCCCGCCGATATGGTGGCCAATTTCGAGAAGGAAACGGGCATCAAGGTGAATTACCAGACCTTCGAGAACAACGAAGGCCTGCATGCCAAGCTGGTCGCCGGCAACAGCGGCTTCGACCTCGTCGTCCCGGGTGCCGTGTTCGCCAAGTCGCAGATCGACGGCGGCCTCTTGATGAAGCTCGACAAGGCGCGTATTCCGAACCTCGGCAACCTCGATCCGGCGATCATGAGCAAGCTCGCTTCGGTCGATGCCGGCAACGACTATCTGGTGCCGTGGGCCTGGAGCTACACGACGGTGGGCATCAACAAGGCCAAGGTCGCGAAGGCACTCGGTTCGACGCCGATGCCGGAAAACGCCTGGGATCTCGTGTTCAACCCGGAATACACGGCGAAGCTCAAATCCTGCGGCATCGCCTTCCTCGACTCGCCGACCGAGATCATCCCGCCAGCCATGCACTACCTCGGCAAAAACGCCTATTCCAACGACGCGGCCGATCACAAGGCAGCGGGCGAAATGCTGGCCAAGGTGCGCGGCGACGTACGTATGTTCACGAGCACCATGATCGACGACCTGGCCGGCGGCAAAGCGTGCGTGGCGTTGGGCTGGGCAGGCGACATGAACATCGCGCGCAGCCGGGCGCTCGAGAACAAGAGCAGCAATGAAATCGAGGTTCTCCTGCCGAAGACCGGCGGTCTGATCTTCTTCGACTCGCTGGCTGTTCCCAAGGATGCGCCGCATCCGAAGAATGCCGCCGCCTTTATCGACTACTACCTGCGCCCGGAAGTCTCCGCAACGCTGACTAACGAACTCAGCTATGCCACGGCCAACAAGGCCAGCCTGGAGAAGGTGAATCCCGAAATTGCGCAGAACAAGACGGTATTCGTCGACGCCGAGACGATGGCGAAGATGGTGTCTCCGTCGAGCTTCAGCAACGAAGCGCGCGAATCCATGAGCAACGTCTATACGCAGTTCAAGAAAGGCAAATAAAACACGCCGATGTATCCCATCGGGTTTCGAGGCTGTGCTTGCCCTGGTCGGCGAGCACAGCTTTTTTCATGCATTTGATCCAAGAGCAGGAATTAACCGCCATGAACCAGCCGGACCCTCGTCACCAAGGGTTTTTACATACCGATAATTTGGTAAAGCGATTTGATGAAGTCATCGCCGTGGATGAAGTCTCGATTTCCATCCAGAAGGGCGAGATCTTTGCGTTGTTGGGTAGTTCCGGCTGCGGTAAATCGACCTTGCTCAGGATGATGGCCGGTTTTGAAAAGCCGACGTCGGGGAAGGTGTTTCTGGACGGTGTCGACATCGCGTCCTTCCCGCCCTATGAGCGGCCGATCAACATGATGTTCCAGTCGTATGCGCTCTTCCCGCACCTCAACATCTGGGACAACATCGCTTTCGGCCTGAAGCGCGAGGGGATGCCCGCGCCACAGATCAAGGCGCGCGTCGAGGAAATGCTCAATCTGGTGCAGTTGACTGCCTACGCCAAGCGTAAGCCGCATCAGCTATCCGGCGGCCAGCAGCAGCGAGTCGCGCTGGCGCGTAGCCTCGCCAAGAAACCGCAATTGCTGTTGCTCGACGAACCGCTCGGGGCGTTGGACAAGAAACTGCGCCAGCGGACGCAGTTCGAACTGGTGAATATCATCGAGTCGGTCGGCGTGACGGTGGTCATGGTCACGCACGATCAGGAAGAGGCGATGACCATGGCCTCGCGCATCGCCGTCATGCACCACGGGCGGGTACTGCAGGTCGGGACGCCGAAGGAAATCTACGAGTGCCCGATCAACCGCTTCGTCGCGGACTTCATCGGCAACGTCAATCTTTTCGATGGGCAACTGAGCGTCGATGAGCCGGATCGGAGCGAGATCATGACCGATCACGGCGTCATGCACATTTCGCACGGGATCGGCGGTGCCATCGGTATGCCGCTGGCCGTGGCCGTGCGGCCGGAGAAGATCTACATCGCCAAGAACCGGCCAGCGGATGTCTCGGTCAATCTCTTCAGCGGCAAGGTGCGCGAAATCGCCTATTTCGGCAGCTACACTTCCTTCGTCGTTGAGGCGGCCGGCGGACGCACGGTGGTCGTCACCGAGCCGAACGGCAGCCGTCTGGAGAATATCGACATCACGTGGGAAGACCAGGTGTTCTTCTGGTGGGATGAAGCCGATCCCGTCGTTCTGACGCAATAAGGCGAGGTCGCCATGATCCTCGAGAGACTCTCCCAGCTGCGTCTGGGCAAGCGCTTCATCATCAGTGTGCCTTTCGTCTGGCTGCTGATCTTCTTCGTCGTTCCCTTCCTCATCCTGGTGCGCATCAGCGTGACCGACATGGGGAACGGCGTCGATCCGTTCGCACCGCTGATGGAAACGGTCGACGGTGTCCTGCGCATCATGCTGAAGTATCAGAACTATCTGTCGATCTTCGAAGAGGTCGACGATAGCGGCGCCGTGCTTTTTGGCCAGACCATCTACCTCGAAGCCTTCCTGACCTCGGTTAAGTACGCGTTCTGGACGACCGTGCTGTGCCTGGTGATTGGCTACCCGTTTGCCTACGCGATTGCGCGCGCGAGGAAGTCTTTTCAGCCGGCGCTTCTGATGATGATCATGCTGCCGTTCTGGACCTCGTTCCTGCTGCGTGTTTATGCCTGGAAGGGCAT
>CAYMYD010000234.1:0-4113 GCA_964394535.1 uncultured Propionivibrio sp.
GCTGCCTGACCTCGTTATTGCCCGTTTCTGTCATGGCAGTCGCCTCTCAGGAATCCGTTGCACGGCGCTGCAAGCCGCCTTCAAGCCAGGCTGCCGTATAGCCGTGCTGCGAAAGCAGGAAGGCCGCCGCCGAACTGCGCCGCCCGCTCTGGCAATACACGACGTATTCGCGGTTGCGGTCAAGAACACCAATCGCGTTGCGAATTTCGGCCAGCGGCACGTTCAGCGCGCCTGGCAGCCGGTTGTGCTGGTATTCCGAGGTATAGCGCACGTCGATCCAGGTCGCCCCGGCAGCGACCCGCGCCTCGGCTTCGGCCCGGCTCATCCGGTGCAGCAGGGGTTCACGCAGCAGTTCGACGAAATCGTGCTTGCCCAGACGCAGCAGGACGCCGCCACGCTTCATCGTCACCGTGGCGTTGCGCGTGCTTTCGGCGACCAGCGCCTCTTCGCCAAAGGCGTCGCCGGGCTTCAGTTCGGCCAGCGTGAGCTCGACACCGCCGACCTGGCGCGTCACCGTGCAGCGCCCGCTCTCGATCAGGTAGTAATAATCGCCGACGTCCCCCTGACGCAGGATGCACTCACCGCTCTTGCAGCGGATCCGCTCGAAGCGGTTGAACAAGGTGTCGATGTTGGCCGGCGGCAGATGTGAGAGTACGCCAACGGTCAGGCTTTGCAGGTGGAAAGCCCCGGACATCAGCCGCCAGTCGGTTTTTTCCGCCGCGCTGCTGGCGGCCGTGCTGGCTTCGGAGAGCTGATCCCAGGTCATCATGATGTCGAGCGTTTCGTCATCGATGCGCAACAGGCCGATGTCGGTAATCGCCTTGGCCGCCCGCAGGGCAGACAGATTTTTGCCCAGCGGCCACTCTGTTTCCCCGGTATTGCCGACCAGCACACGGGTCGATCCGTCGGCCAGATCGAGCTTGATTTCCCCGGCGAGCAACCAGACCGACTGGCCTGCCGTTCCGTGCTGACGGAAGGGATCTTCGCCGCGCGGCGTCCATTCGACGGCGCACTGCCCGGCCAGTTCCTTGCGCCTGGCTTCCGAAAGCGCGCAGACCGGCTGCAATCGGCTCAGAAATTTGGTCACGCCGGATGAATTTGTCGTCATGGCTAAAACTCGAACAGTTGGTTGTTCTGTAGCATCTTGGGACGGAAGTCGCCGATGCACTCTTCGATCTCTCCCATGATCAGTTCGACCTGGCCGGGCTTGAGGTGGGTGATGAACACGCTGACGTCCCGCTCCAGTCGGGCCAGTTCCTCGGCGAGCATGCTCGGGCAGAGGTGTTTCGAAGTCAGCGCCAGTTGTCGCTCGCGGTTGGAAAAGGCGGTTTCAATAATCAGGTATTTCAGGTTGCTGATGCGGTTGATGACCGGCCAGAAGGCATCATTGACCGTTGTGTCGCCGGTAAACACCAGGCTGGCCTGGCCCGAGTCCAGATGGTAGCCAACTGCCGGGACGGTATGCTCGGCCGGGACGGCCGTGATCGTTCGCTCACCAAGACGCAGCGGCTCGCCAATGCGGATGGTCTGATACTGCATGACCGCTTCCTGACGGATGGCGATTTCGCTGAAATCAGGCCAGATCGCCCAGTTGAAGATGTGATTCTTGATGATTTCCAGTGTGGCGTCCGTCGCATAGAGGGTGATCGGGCGGTCGTGCATGTCGGCCACCGAGTCGATCATCAGCGGCAGGGCGGCCAGATGGTCGAGATGCGAATGGGTGATGAAGATGTGTTCGATCATCGCCATTTCTGCCAGCGTCAGTTCCGTCAGCCCCGTCCCTGCATCGATCAGGATGTCGTGATCAACCAGCATCGAGGTGGTGCGCATCAATCGCCCGCCAATACCGCCGCTACAACCGAGAACTCTGAGTTTCATGCTGAAAACCTCACCGTGGGCCGGGAGCCGTCATTTGGTTTCAAACCGGGTTACGCCATCCCAGCCTTCGCCCGGCGGGTTGGCGCGGTAATACGCAATGCGCTGTGTATAAAGCGGGTATAGCGGACAGGCCGGGTCAAGGCGCGACAGGTTGAAGAGTTGCAGTTCGGCCTGATCCCATTCCTGCTGGCGGTAGTAACGCAGCGCCTGGTTCCACAGCTTGATTTCGTCCTGCTTTTCCTTGCCGGTTTCCGCCAGCAGGCCGAGGGGTTCGTAGATGCTGACCGGTTCGTCCTTGCCCTTGACGCGTACCCGGTCGACCTCGCGATAGAGCATGTCCTTGACCTGCGCCCGGGTCGTTTCAGTGACCAGAATGCCGACACCGTATTGCTTGGTGATGCCTTCCAGGCGCGAACCGAGGTTGACCGCATCGCCCATCACCGTATAGGACTTTCTCACCGTCGAACCCATGTCGCCCACGGTCATCGTGCCGGTGTTGATGCCGACGCCGATATGCAGCGGCGGCCAGCCGCGCGTGGCAAACGGGGCGTCGAGCTTGCGCAGCTCGGTCTGCATCTCCAGCGCCGTGAGCATGGCGTGGCGGGCGTGTTCGGGGTCGGCCACCGGCGCGCCCCAGAAGGCCATGATCGCGTCGCCGATGTATTTGTCGAGGGTGCCACGGTTCTTCTGCACCACCTGCGTCATGGCGCCCAGGTATTCGTTCATCAGGCGGGTCAGTTCCTTGGGGTCCAGCCCTTCCGAAATGCTGGTGAAGCCGCGCACGTCGGAAAACAGCACCGTGAGTTCCTCGTTGCGGCCTTCCATGCTGTAACGCTCGGGGTCGCGCGCCATTTCATCGACCAGCTCGGGCGGCACGTACTGGCCGAAAAGTTCGGTAAATTGCCGCTTGCTGCGCGATTCGACGAAGTAACCCCAGGACATGTTCAACGCGTAGAGCGCCAGCACGCTGCTGACCACGGCGGCCAGCGGCAGGGCCATGCCACCGGAAGACCAGAGCAGGATATTGAGCGTGGTGATCGCCACGAGAACACCGCTCGCCAGCAGGGTGGCGCGCAAGGGCGAAAATACCGGCAACAGGAAAGCCAGCAGCAGGGTGGACAGCGTCAATTGCAGGACATCGGCACCGAGCAGATAGTGGGGCTTCTGCTTGAGCGCACTGTCGAGCATGCCGGCCAGCAGATTGGCGTGGATTTCAACTCCCGGATAGGCGTTGCCGACCGGCGTCGAGCGCAAGTCCATGAGGCCGGGCGCCGAGGTGCCGAGCAGCACGATCTTGCCCTTGAGCTGTTCCGGTTTGAGCTTGCCGTTCAGGGCATCGCCGACCGACAGGTAGGGGAAGCTGCCGCGCTCACCGCGGTAGGGGATCAGCGTGGCGACGTTGTCATCGACCGGGATGCGCAGTTTGCCGCGCGTGGTCGACAGTTCAAGCCATTCGATGCCGCTGTAGTCACGGCTCGAAAACGCCGTCTGTTCCGGGTAGCCGGGGGTGATCTCCGGCTTGCCGAGCAGCACCCGCACCATCGCCAGCGACAGCGATTCGTAGTACTTGCCCTCGTGTTCGACGAGCATCGGCACCCGCCGCGACGAACCGTCGAAGTCAACCAGCGGATTGAAATGCCCGGCATGGACGGCACTTTTCTGGAATTCCGGCAGATTCGCGCCGTAGCCGTTCCAGCGGGTAAAGGCGATGGTTTTGCCTTTGAACGTTCCTTCGGGAATCGCCGGTGCCGGCAGCAGGCCGCTGCGATGTTCCTGCCCGACGCTGTTGTTGAAGTAGTAACCGAGCACCACCGGACGGCCACGCAGCGCATCGGCAAAACGCCGGTCGTAATCAAGCGAGCCGCGCAAGCGGGAAAGCGCCGACTGGAATGCCGCTTCGCCGCGCAGTTCGCCACTGGCCAGACTATCCAGCGAACGCAGGCCGGAGCTGCCGTCCGGTTCGGCAAAGACCACGTCGAAACCGATGATGGCAATGCCGTAGTCGTCGAACAGGCGGGTGATGAGTTGCGCCATCTTGTCGCGGCTCCACGGCCAGCGCCCCTGTTCGGCCAGACTGCGTTCGTCGATGTCGAGAATGACGATGCGCTCGTCGACGCCGCCGGGCATGGTCAGCCGCAGACGGGCATCATAGACGAAAGCATCCAGCGTATTGAGCAACGGAACCTGATAAAGCCGCGCGGCATGACCGAGGAACAGCAGGCCCAGCAACAGGCC
>CAYMYD010000235.1:0-4096 GCA_964394535.1 uncultured Propionivibrio sp.
GGAAGGAGAACTGGAGCGTATCTACAACCGATGGTTCATGCGGCGCCTGCCCTCCGGCGAACGTCTCGACATGCCCCCCAGCCCGTACCTCGAAACCGTTTTCAGCACCTTTGGGGAGAAACCGGAGTGAGGCGTTGAAGCGAGCGCGCTGTCGGTTTTACTCCTTACAGCCTTTTCACGCTAACTTTCATGCAGAGACTGTCCACACCCCGAATGATGAAAAGCCATCCCTGTGGAGCGGCTTTAGCCGCGATGCAATCGCCCAATCGCGGCTAAAGCCGCTCCTACAGAAACCATGAGTCTTTCTGCTTTTTCACGTTAGCCTTCCGCAGCAGGCGTCGCTTCCCGGTATTCCTTGAGCTTGTACCAGAGTTTCCGCTCGCTGATGTTGAGCACGCGGGCGGCAGCGGCCTTGTCGCCCTGCAAGTGCTCCAGTGTGGAGAGGATCAGCTTTTTCTCGACCTCGGCCAGATTTTCACCTACGAATACGGGAATCATCTGATCCGTTTCCGACGCAGCCGGTTTGCGTTGGTGGTGACGGGAAAGCTCGATGGGCAGACTGTCCGTATCGAGTACCTGACCATCGCTGAAAACGATGGCGCGCTCGATGATGTTTTCCAGTTCGCGAATATTTCCGGTGAAATCGTAGTTCATCAGGATATCGAGCGCAGCCGGGGTGATGGACTGAATTTTCCGTCCCATTTTCCAGTTGTATTTTTTCAGGAAATGTTCGATCAGGAGCGGGATATCCTCTTTCCGTTCGCGCAGGGGCGGCGTGACCAGCGAAACCACGTTCAGGCGGAAATAAAGGTCCTCACGGAACGTGCCTTCTTCCAGCATTTTTTTCAAATTGCGGTTGGTCGCAGAAACAATCCGGACGTCAACCTTGCGCCGTTTTTCCTGCCCCAGCACCATGATTTCCTTTTCCTGCACGGCACGCAACAGCTTGGCCTGCAGGCCGATATTCATTTCGGCGATTTCATCAAGGAAAAGCGTGCCCCGGTCGGCCAGTTCGAAAAGCCCCTTTTTACGCTGCACGGCACCGGTAAAAGCGCCTTTCTCGTGGCCAAACAATTCGCTTTCCAGAAGCTCGGAAGGAATCGCCGCGCAATTGACGACCTCGAACGCCTCGTCCTTGCGCAGGCTGCCGTAATGAATGGCACGGGCGACCAACTCCTTGCCCGTCCCGCTTTCGCCAACGATCATCACGCTTGAATCGACCGTGCCCAGCCGCTCGATATCCTTCATGAGCTGGCACATTTTCGCCGAGCGCCAGACCATTTCGGGCAAGCCGCTTTCCTGAATCAGCTTCCGGTTCAGGTATTTCACCTTGGCGTTCATTTCGCTGAATTTCAGCGCATTGAACATGATGGTACGCAGCTCAATCATGTCGATCGGCTTGGTCACATAATAAAAAGCGCCCGCGCGGATGGCTTCGACCGAGGTCTTGATGCTGCCATAGGCAGTCATCATGATGATGGTGGTACTGGCGCTCACCGCTTTGATTTTTTCGATGAGGGCTATCCCGTCCTCGTCGCCAAGGAAAAGATCGAGCAGCACAATCCCGATCTCCTGCTCGGCCAGGCAGGCGAGTGCCTCGGCCCCGGAATTGGCCGTATAAACCTGAAAGGAATCTTCAAGCGCAAAGGACAGCGAGCTGCAAATCGCCGCTTCGTCGTCAATGATCAGAACCGCAGCACTCATTGCCAGCCATCTCCTTGTAAGCTGAAACAAGCAAAACCTTTCACCGCAAAGGCGCAAAGGCGCAGAGGAACGCAAAGGAAAAACAGAAAACTGTTTGTTCCGCGTAAAGGGGAACTTTTCTTTGCGTCCTTCGTACCTTTGCGCCTTTGCGGTGAAGAAAAAGTGTTCATTCGCCCACCCCTTTTGCCCTCATGCCCTGGAAAAACTCAGGCGAATTTCGGTTCCTGCGCCGGGCTCGCTCAGGATTTCCATGGTGATTTTATTGGAACTGGCCAACTCATGGCTGATGAACAGTCCCAGACCCGTGCCACCCGGCCGCAGTGAATAAAAGGGCTCGAAGGCCTTTTCGACGGTCTCGCGCTTCATGCCGGGGCCGTTGTCACGAATGGAAAGACTGCCGGTTTCATCGCCGGATTGCGTGAAGATCGACAGTTGCGGATTTTCGCCACCGGCCAGCGCCTGAATGGCGTTCATCAGCACGTTGATCAGGATCTGTTGCAAATGATTGGCGTCGGAGAAGACGACAACATCCTCCTGGATGTCCAGCGAGATGGCGATCTTTTCCTGTTTGATCAGATGTTCGAAATAAGCCAGCAGCTTGTCGATGAAGGGTTTGAGCCGCACGGGTTCGGCGATTCGTGGGCGCGGGTTGGAATAGGCGAGCAGGTCATTGACAATCGCGTCGAGCCGGCCGACTTCCTGCGGCACCAGTTGGCTGATCTTTTCCCGGAAGCTCGGGTTGTCGTATTTCTGCGGCAACATCTCGACGAAGGCCTTGATCGAGGTGAGCGGCGTGCGCAGTTCGTGGGCGACGGAAGCCAGTAACTTGCCCAGGGACTCCATCTTGTCTTTTCGCGCCAGCTCCTGACGCAATCCGTACTCCAGGGAAATGTCACGAAAATGGATGATGGTTTCATGCGCGCCGTCTTCCACAGGAAAGCTGCGGAAGGTGTATTCAATGTGCCGGTCGTTGATTTCCTTGACTTTCGCCTCCGGAAACAGCACATCGCGCTCCCCCAGCAGTTTCGGAAAATCGGTTTCGTCATAGGCTTTTCCGGCCAGGGAGCCTTTTTCAAGGCTGAAGCATTGCTCCGCGTACTGGTTGGCGAATTTGATTTCGCCAGCGGCATCAAGCGCCAGAATGCCGCCATAACCGCTATTCAGCAGCCGGTTCTGATAGTTGCGGATACGTTCAATTTCCTTCACCCGTTTCCGGACTTCCTTCTTGAGCGAGAAATTGAAGGCCATGAGCACCAGCGCAACAATCACCACGACCAGCGAAAACACCAGGACGGCATTCAGATACATCCGGTAATTTTTCGATTTGCCATCCATGCTCTGCCCAAACCATTTTTCGTGCAGTCTTTCGTGGATGCCGTTTTTCTGGATGAGCTTCAGGCCCTGATTGAGCACGCCAAGCAAGGGATCATTTTTTCTGACCGCCAGGCAATACCGTTCCCGATCAATTTCCCCGCCGACAATCTTCAGTTCGCTCTGTCGGCCCATCTGCTGCAGAAGATATTCCCCGGTCAGGCGGTTCCCCAGCACGGCATCGACCTCGCCCTTCAGGAGGCGCTGCAGCGCTTCTTCCTCGTCGGCGGTCAAAGCCAGATGCAGCGGCAGTTCCTGCAATCGTTCATAGGCCACATCGTTCTTATAAACCGCGACTTTTTTTCCTTTCAGGCTCTCCAGTCCCTGAATGTCCCAGGTGTTTTTCTGCACGAAAATCGCCAGCGAATTCAGCATGTAACCTTCGGAAAAGTCGTACTTTGCCTCTCTTTTCCGGTCGTATTTCATGCCGGCGATGGCATCCACGTCACCGCGTTCCAGCGCCCGGACAGCACTCTCCCAGGACATGGGATGAATCATGATTTCATGATCGGTGGCCAGCGATACGGCCTTCAGGATATCCGCGTTAAAGCCCATGAAGACACGCTCGCCATCGATGTTCTCCATGTAGCCATAAGGGGGAAAACTGTTATCGACCGCGACACTGATCACCCGGCGTTCCGAAGCCTGCAAGCTGGCAAGAGAGAACACCATGCACAGCAAGGCCACTTTGATGAACAAGGCAGGCAGGCAAATTCCTGACCAGCAGCGCTGCAGCAGCACAAGCTTCCCTCCTGCCTTGACCAGCCTGAGCAGCCAACTCATCCGTCCTCCTCCCTCGCTTTTGCCAAAACGCCAATAGGGTGAAGTGTGAGGCATGGAGGGTGAATGTGGAAGAAGCGTGAAAGGTGAAAAAGGGGAAAACCAACCCCGGGGCGACGGCTCCCGGCATGGTTTCCCACCTTTCACTTTTCACTTTTCACATTTCACTGCCTTCACTGCCTTTCATCAGTTCTCGATTCTCATCCCATAGAAGCTGCGATAGACGTAGAAGAGGTTGAGA
>CAYMYD010000236.1:0-1730 GCA_964394535.1 uncultured Propionivibrio sp.
TCAAGAATGTCGTTAAGAATATTGAGCAAACGTTTGGCGGACTCTTTGGCGCTGTTGAGATAGTCCTGCCCTTTGGAATCGGCCATGCGCCGCTTGGCGAGTTCGATCATGCCCATGACCCCATTCATCGGGGTGCGCAGTTCGTGGCTCATGTTGGCCAGAAAGACCGTCTTGGCGCGATTGGCGGTTTCGGCGGCATTTTTGGCTTCTTCCAGATCAGCGGTGCGTTCCTGTACCAGTTCTTCGAGATGCTTGCGGTGCCGATCAAGCTCTTCTTCAACCCATTTCCGTTTGCTGATGTCGCGGTGAATGCCAGCCAAGCGCAGTGGTTTTCCGTCTTGATCCCATTCGACGATCTTGCCGCTGGATTCAAGCCAGCACCATTCGCCATCCCGTTTTTTACGGCGGTATTCCAGTACCCCCGGGCCGCCTGTCTGCTGAACCTGCTCATACATCTGCATGACAGAGGGGAGATCGTCGGGGTGAATGCCATCAAAGTCGTTGTGTTGCTCGCTTTGGAAGTCTTCTGGCGCGTAGCCCAGCATCCGCGGGTAGGCATCATCAAACACTTCCTTGCCGGTGGCAATGTTGAGGTCAAACCAGCTTTGTTGTGAAGCCTCCAGAGCGAGTCTTAAACGTTCCTCGCTGTACAAGAGGGCACTTTCTGCTTCTTGACGGGCATTTGTTGCTTCCAGCAGTTCATTGAAGCCGCGCTGCAAGTTGCCGATCTCGTCTTTTCCAACCGTCAGCATGAGGTCGGTCCGCTTTTCCGTGGGGGCAAGCGTGTACAGTTGCCGGAAGCGATCGGCAATTTCGCGTAGCGGCAGAACAATGCGCTTGAAAAAGAAAACCGAACCAATTCCCACGAACGCCAGGGAAAGCAGCATGATCAAGGCGCCCATGTGCAGGCTTTCCCGCAGGGGGCGATCCATGACCTCCTCGGGAACCTTGACGGCGAGTTGCCATTGTGGGTTGCGCGGCAAATTGCCGTGTGCAATCAAGAGGTTCTTGTCGGGGAGATTTCTGCTGTCTTGCAGCGTGGCCAACAGTGCGGCATCGGCTTGCTGGCCGGTCAAGGATTTGTCCGGATGCAGGACGATGCGCTGCTGGGCATCCAGCAACAGCAGGATTCCCCGTTTGAGTGATTCGGCATCCAGCAGTTTCTGGCGCAAGTGCTCAGGATCGTAATTGACGACCAATAAGGCGATTGGCTCATGCCGGGCGCTGACCGGGTTCATCCGGGATAACAGGCGTGTGGCGACCAATACCAGAGGGTGCTGGGAGTTTTCGTTGGCGTTGGGACGAATGCCGGCCCAGTAGGTGCTGCGTGAACTCTCCTTCGTTTCACGGATCAGGAGTTCGCGCTGTTCGAGGTTGATGTTGCCGACATCCAGGGTTTCACCCACGTGGTAGTGATTACCGGAAAGGGTGAAGATTTCGATGGAAATCAGTCCGCCAAGGTTGAGGTAGTTGTTGAGTGCATAGCCGATACGCGCCTGGGTCGCCAGCCAGGTGTAGGTGTCGGCCGTGGCAGAATCGTTCGACAGCACCGTGATAATTTCTTCCACACCGGAAATATTGGCAATCAAGGCCTCAATCTGCGCCATTTGTACGTCGATCAGCGCACTTTTATCCTTGACCTGCTGCTTGGCATAGTAGTGCACCTCGAACAACATCGCCTCGCGTGAATACGTGAGGAACAGCAGACCGGCGGCCAGCAGGGGAAGAAC
>CAYMYD010000236.1:1830-4065 GCA_964394535.1 uncultured Propionivibrio sp.
GCCGGATTTTCGGCAAAGGCCCGCCTGGCTCCCTGTTTTCTTTGCTCGGCGCTGTCTGCCTGGCGGATGCCTTCGAGAATCATTGCCTTGGACGGGGTTTTGACGTCTGCCACCAGGGCCTTGGCCGAAAGGTAGGCTCCCTGTTCATTATTGACACTGACGAGAGGAATGTTCTGACAGCCGATTTCGGCCAAAGCTTTGGGGTCAAGCCGGGTGCTCACGTTAACCACCGGAATGCCCGCTTCCCTGGCCTTTTTTACCGAGGCGATGAGATGCCAGGAATCCGCCGGTGCCAGCACCAAGGCATCCACAAGCCGCTTTTCAACCAGATCATCAACAATGGCGACCTGATGTTCGAACGAGGTTTCCTGGGTGCCGGTGCGGACAATGAGTTCAATGCCCAACTCCGTTTCGGCCTTGCGCGCCCCCTTTTCCATCTTGATGAAGTAAGGATTGGTGAGCGTCTTCATGATCAGGCCGATCCGCACCTTTTTGGCCTTTGCCGGGGGCGGCGTCGTTGCAGGCGGGGGTACGGGGGCGGGCGCTTCTCCGCAGGCAAACAATGTCAGTGACAGGAAAAAAAGAAGGGAGTTAAGCACTCGCATGAACCTGCTCCTCTGTTGAATGTCACGGGGCGAAACGAGTGTAGATGGGCATCAGGGTAATGTCAAAGCAACAATTTTCAGCTACCGAAACCAGCGTTTCCAGGGAGAGTCGGGGGATGTTTTCCCAGCACCACTTTCCTTCTTAAATCGGTGGTGCCTTCAAAGAGGAAGAAAGCCGCTTTGTGGCCTCTTTGTATTTGTCCAGCGCCGTCAGGGAAAATGCGGTGAATGCCAGGCCGGTGAGCAATAACGAAAATCTGCGCATGGCTTTTCCTTGCCTGAAGAATTGCCTGGAAAAAGGAGCGCAGCCTGGCTGCGCTCCTTTCCGTTCGACCCTTTACTCGACGATCACCTTGGCATTCGGTGCCTCGCCAAAGACTTCCGGCGCATAGACGGCTTCGACACGCGTCGCCGGGAGGGTGAATTCACCGGCGTTGTTGAGGCGCAGCGTGTAGTCGATGGAGAAGCGGCCACGCGGGACGTAGTTGTAGTAAGCGCGGTAGTTGCTGAAGGTGCGCTCGATGTAGGCGGGCCAGGCGTTGCCACGGCTGCCGACTTCGTCCTTCTGCGCGATGCGTGAGTCGCGCCCGTCGCCCTCGCCGAGAATGCGGGCGCCGGCCGGGATCGGGTCATTGACGACCACCGAGGTCATGTCCTGATCGGAATCGACGATCAGTCGTACCCGCCAGACGTCGCCGCGTGACACCTTGCCGGAGAGCTTTTCCTGCACCGGCGTGACTTCACGCTTGACGCGGAAGCCGTTGCCCTTCGCTTCGCTGACCGGTACGGCGGCAAGCAGTTGGGTGGCTGCCCACGGCTGACCGCTGCCGCTGTGCGCCAGTTGCAGCTTGCTCACCTCTTGCGTCGGCCACGGCAGCATCAGCCGGTTCGGCTCGTCGGCCTTGCCCGGCCAGGCAAAACTCTGCGTTTCGCTGCCCAGGGTGGCCTTGGTGCTGCCGCTGACCTCGCTCTTTTCGAAAGTCTTGCCAAAGCGATCAAGCGCGATCGAGGCCCAGGCGTTGGCGGTGGTCGTCAGCCAGCGGCCACGGTGTTGGCGCAGCATGGCACCCTGCACCAGTTTCGGCAGGTCTTCCGTCCATTTCGGGTCGTCGAGTACCGCTTCGATCAGGCGGAAGGTGTTGGAGTCACTGCTGACCATCAGCCACCACCAGTAGTCGGAACGCTCATTGGTGAAAGTCAGTTTGTCGCCCAGGTAGGAAAGCCGGTTGCGCAGTTCGGTCTCGGCCATTTCGAGCTTGGTTACCCGCCCCGGTAGTTTGGTAACGCGACGGGTGATCAGGTACCAGTCGATCAGCGCCGAGGTCGGTAGCCGCAGGGGCTCGATTTCGAGGCTGGAAATCGCCGACAGCGGGGCCTGTCCGCGCCGGGTCAGCGCCTCGATGGCGGCCAGTTTGCGCACCGTGAGATCGTTTTGCGGCGCCCAGTCGTCGAGCTTGATGCGTCCTTCGGCGTAGGCGGCGAGGCCGCGTTCCATGCGTCCGGCGAGTTCCGGCGGCAGGTCGAAACCGGCCGCCTTGGCCGTTGTCAGCAGGTAGGCGGTGAGGACGGCGCTGCCCGTGTTATAGCGCTCTTCGCCGGGGTAGTAGCGTGCCAGACCGTTGGCGTCGAG
>CAYMYD010000237.1:0-4035 GCA_964394535.1 uncultured Propionivibrio sp.
TGTAAGCCACCGCCACCGAGAACCCTTCATAATCCCCATCCAGCAAGACCCCGTCCATCGTCAGCCCCCCCGAGGCATCCCGGTTCTCGCTCGACGAAACCACTGGCTGCAACGAGGGATCCTGCACCAGTTCGCCGAGCGGCAATTGCGGGCGGATCTCGGTGCGTTGCGGTGGCGTATCGGGCCGGACGATACCGGACTCGCCGGAAGCCAGCAGCAGCGAACCGGCCGTCCCGCTGATCTCGATCAGCCCTTCACCGGTATGCACCTGTGTCGTACCGTCCTCTTGCACCTGCACGGTGTATTCCGTGCCACGAATGCCGATCGTCGCCACAGCGGTGCTGACCTTGTAGTTGTTGCGGTGCGTGCGTCCGATGAAGCCGGTAATGGTGCGCAACCCGCCCTTGAGCAGGCTGAAGAAGCCTTTTTCCTGGCCGTCTTCCTTGCCGGAAAACTCGTAGTTGTCGATACGGAACTCACTCCGCGGTTGCAGGGAAACCAGCGCACCGTCGCTAAAGCGTACCTGGGCGCGGCTGCCGTCGGCCGTGCGGATGGTGTCACCGTTACCGATTTCTGCCCCCTTGGTGAGCGGGCGTTCACCCGACGCACTGATGGCAGTCACCCGGCCGGCGGCAAAATCGATACTGGCAGCACCCGCTGCCTGAGCCAATGCAGGGTAGGCCGTCAACAGGGCGGCCATCAGCAGCGGATTACGCAAACGGAAAAGGGAATGGGCAGACATGTTCTTCATCCTCGCGTTCAGAAATCGTAACGGGCCGTCACCGAGACAGTTTCACGGTGGTAGTCGTTGAGGTCGGTATTGGAGTTGTTGCGCGTCAGGCTGAGCTTCGGCGTGATTTTCCAGTGGCGCACCGGGGTGTAGTTGATGCCCAGCGAGAGATCGTACTGGGTGTCCTTGCGCAGGACGTTAAAGGTGATGTCCTTGGCGTCGTAGCGGCGATGCTCGACCGAGCCGTTGGCAAAGAAGACGGTACGCGCACCCAGGTTGATCTGGCCGCCGATGCGCAGGCCGGGGCCGTCGTGCCCGAGCCAGGGAACATCGCCGTCCTTCGGACTTTCATCGACCCAGTAGGCGCTCAGCCAAGTCACCGCCCCGTTGCGGTAACCATGGGCATGACCAAAACCGGCCACCCAGCGGTCGGCATTGCGGATCGACTGCTGCTGGTAGCGCAGGTTGGCGTACTGGACGAAGGCACTCGACTGGTTGCGTGCGTCGTGGTTGTACTGCCACTGCCCGGAGAAACCCGATGCCGTGCGGTAACGGTCGCTTTCCAGTTCAAAGTGGTTGTGCTGGGCGTTGAGCGAAAAGACGTTTTTATCCTTGTTCAGCACCAGCCCGACGTAAGCATCGGCGCTCAGGGTGTCGTAGTCGTGCGAAAGATCGCGGAAGTTGTCACGCAATACGCCGGAAATGCCGCCTACAAAAGCCAGGGAGCTGTTGATCGGGGCGCGGTAGTTGAGACCGCCGCCCAGCGTGCCGAACGCGCTTTTGTTGGAGCGGCTTTCCTTGGCCAGATCGAATTCGAGTTTGCCGAAGCCGGGGACGGCGATCTGTACGGTATCGCGGTTCGGGCCGGCGTTGATGTTGGTGTCGTAGCCGAAGCTGCCTTCGAGATAGCCGCGCAGCGTCGGGCGGGTGGCGCTGTCGATGCGATCAACTGTATCAAGGAAGCGGTCGATGGTCAGCCCGACTTCGTCCGGAACCCCCTGCTTCTGCACCGTTTCGAATTCCTGCCGGGCGTTCTTTGTCTCGCCGAGCGCCAGGTAGGCGCGGGCGATTTCAGCGCGCGCCCGGGCATTTCCCGGCTGCACGATAAGCACCCGTTCGAGGGCAAAGACCCCGCGTGTGTTCTGGCCGATATCCACGGCAGCAATGCCGAGCAGGAGGTCAAACACCGGATCCCCAGCACGCTCACGCTCGACGGCATCAAGCAAGCGGAAGGCTTCCGCCGCCTTGCCCTGATCGAGCAAACCCTTGGCGCGATCGGTCAGTTCGTCCGCCGAGACCCCGTGCGCCAACAGGCCAAGCAGCAGCACCAGCGCGGTTTTGCGAAATTTATCCTTGAGCAATTTTGACTCCCTGAAAGCAGAATTTACGGTTTCCCCGCACGCGAATAAGGGCGAGACACAGAGTACGCCCATTGGTCAATGCCGTGGATTCTACCTGTACGAGCCGTGACGCTCAAGGACAAATTCATGAAAATCAGCGGCTTGTGGCAGATTGTCGACAAAATTGTTCACGAATATGCCGTTCGGAAACGCAAGGACAGGCAAGGCAGCCCTAGCGACCACTCTTCTCCTGCCCCCTCTGGGCCGCGCCCTGAGCCAGCAACCAGGCACGGAAGACGGCGAAGACCGGCTGTTTCAGCTTTTCCGGGCTAAAGCACAGGTAATGCCCATGCTCACCGTCAATCGGTTCGCCGAAGCTGACGAGGCGACCGGCCAGCAGCTCCTCCATGACCAGCACGCGCGGAGCCAGCCCGATACCGAGGCCGCTCTGTACCGCCTGAATCAGTGCTGAATACTGGGCGAAGCGCGGCCCGGCCAGGGTCTGCATTTCATTCAGCCCGTAAGTGGCGGCCCATTTACGCCAGACCATCGGTGATTCGACGTGATGCAGCAGGGTGGCGCGGGCAAAGAGTTCGCGCGGGGTGCGCGGTGCATCGCCTGCCTGCAGAAACTTCGGCGCGCAGATGCAGATGAATTCGCGTCCGGTGATGTAGTCGGCGGTGACATTGCTCCAGTCACCGACACCGTAGCGGATGGCCGCGTCGATATCCGGCGGCTGCCCGTCGGCGACGTCGAGATGGCGGCGGAAGCTGAACATGGCCCCCGGACAATGGGCGCGGAAATCCGGCAGTCGCGGAATCAGCCAGCGCGTCAGAAAGGTCGGCGCACAGGCGAGGGTCAGCACGCCAACACCGGAAACGCCCGAACGCGCCTCGAAGGTAGCGGATTCAATAACGCGCAGGCTGGGTGAAATTTTCATCCAGTAGTCGCGGCCGGTCGGTGTCAACTCGACGCTGCGTCCTTTTTTTTGCAACAGTTGCTGGCCGAGAAAGCTTTCCAGACTGCTCAACTGTTTGCTGATGGCGCTCAGGGAAAGGCACAGCGCACCGGCCGCCCGGGTCAGGCTTTCGTGCCTTGCCACGGCATCGAAGGCCATGAGTTCCTGAATGCTCGGACAATTGCGTCTCATGCGCCCGATTATGGGCAACACTTGCCAAAAATTCAAGCTTCAGAAGCTGATATTCATCGAATTGTAATCTCTCGACGGCTAGAATCCACAATTGAAACAGACCTGATTTTGTCTGGCGGAGGCATCGTGGTTCGAGGCATTTCCATTGTTTATGGCATTTACCTGCTGCTGCCGATCGTGCTGCTGATCGTCGGCAGTTTTGGTCAGTCGTGGACCAATACCTTGCTGCCTTCAGGGGTGACCGGCCACTGGTACAGCGAACTGTGGATCGACCCGTCGTTTCGCAAGTCCTTCACCAGCAGCCTGGTCGTCGCGCTATGTACCTGCATCACCAACACCTTCCTCGCCGTGCCGCTGGCCTATTCGCTCTATCACCAGTCGCAGCGTCGCGGCAGCATGGCGGCCAAGCTGGTCAGCGCCATGCCGATCGCCGTACCACCGATCACCCTTGGCTTCGGCTACATGATCATTTTCAACACCGACTTTGCGCCCTGGCTCGGCACCCTGCCGCTGCTCATCGCCGCGCACGTCATCCAGACCCTGCCCTATCTGACCAACACCCTGCTCACCGACCTGCGCCACCTGCGCCTGGATCGCCTGGAAGTGGCAGCAGCAACGCTGGGCGCCTCGTCGATGCAGCAATTCACCAGCATCGTCGTCCCGAATCTGCGCCAGAGCCTGTTGAGCGGCCTGGTCATGGTGGCGGCAATTTCCATCGGCGAGTTCGGCATTTCCAACCTCCTGGCCAGCTTCCTGAACCGCACCTATCCGGTCGTGCTGCTCCAGGCCTTTTACGGGGCGACCGGTTTTGCCTG
>CAYMYD010000238.1:0-4029 GCA_964394535.1 uncultured Propionivibrio sp.
TACCGCGTAGTACTCGACCACGTGCTGCACCTCGACCGGGAACGGCACTTCTGAGGCGTCTGGCAGACGGGTGACGGTGGCGCGGCCTTCGCTTTCGTTGAAGCTCAGCCATTCGGGACGGGTCAAGGCCGGTTCGGCAAGGCTTTCGACGACCATCGGGATGCGCTTCCCCTTGTCGCTCATGGTGATGGTGTCGCCCGCACGGATACGGATCGAGGCGATGCTGACCGTTTTTCCGTTGAGCAGGACATGACGATGGCTGATCAACTGACGCGCTGCAACCGCCGTTGGCGCGAAACCGGCGCGGAAAACAAAATTGTCGAGGCGACGTTCGAGCAGTTCGAGCAGCTTGTTGCCGGTCGGCTCCTTGCCCGCCTTGGCTTCACGGAAAAGTCGACGGATCTGGCTTTCGGAAACGCCATAATTGAAGCGCAGCTTCTGCTTTTCGATCAGTTTGAGGCCATAGTCCGATTTCTTGCGCATGCGCTGTCCGTGCTGGCCGGGCGGGTAATTTCGCTCGCCGGCACTCTTGCGGGTCAGTCCGGGCAATTCGACACCGAGGGCGCGAACAATCTTGAGTCTGGGGCCGGTATAACGGGCCATGTTTTCTCCTGTAGTCAGAAAGGAAGGCATGAGCCCCGGTGAGCAAGCCCACCGGGACGTAAATTTTTAACGGAAACTCAGTGCAGTACCGGGTTATCCGGTTCGTCGGAAATCGACTGGTAAAGCTGGCACCACTTGCTTTCCAGTTGCCGGGCAATGAACTTGAGCGAAGGCGAAACTTCCTCGTCGGGATAGTTTTGCAGCATGGCCAGTTGATGCTGAATGGCGATGGCCTGATTGGGGCAGCCCAGGCAGGAAAAGCTGGTCATCAGCGAAAGCAGCGAAGCCATCAAGGCATCGCTTGCCGAAATGTTTTGTTGTGGGCTCATCCTGAAAGCAACTCCGGTTTAACGTGAAATCACGCGCTGTTTTCGCGGGAGCGGGCAAAACCCGCTCCCGCGCAGCGACGCTATCCCTATTTCATCTGCGTGGCGTTGATCCACAACACGGCGTCCTGCGAGAGTTCCTTGTCCTGGAATTTCTTGGCCGGGCCGGAGCCGAGGCAGGCAAAGCCCCACACACCGGGCTTGGGAATACCGAAGGTGAACATGCCGTTGCTATCGGTAACCACCACCCAGGCACTGTCCGGCACGGTGCCCTTGGTACCCTTGCCGAAGCTGTTGGTCTGGACGTTGACATCGGTGTTGATGTACTCGATTTCGCACTCGATGCCGGCGGCCGGTTTGCCTTCGGAAAGCAGTTGTCCGGTGAAGGTCGTCCCGGCGAAGTTCATGTACGGCTTGTTCATCGGTACGATTTCCGTCGGCAGGCCAAGCGGCTTGTTCCAGTGGGTCGGCATGCCGCCCTTGTTGACGTAGGTCTTGGTGATCTGTTGAATAAACGCCCCTTCGCTTTCTTCAAAGTAGGGCGCAGGCACCAGAGCGAAGACATAATCGCCATTGAGCTTGACCGGATAGGTGGTGCTGTAGGCCTTGCCCTTGTTCTTCGAACCCTGCCAGCTTACTTCTTCGAGCGTGGACAGCAGGTCTTCCTTCTTGTCATCCTTGAGCATGACGAAGAACTGCTCGGGTTTGCCCATGTCCATCGTGTGGCCGTTTTCCATCGGGTGCGAAAAAACCAGTTTGAGCGGAATTTTCCCGTGTTTTTCCAGCATCACTTTCGGGGTGTAAAGGAGCTGGAAGTGCGCCTGCGCGGGCAGGCTGACGGTACAGAAAGCCGCCGCGACGGCCAGGGTGGTACGGGTAAGGTGTTTCATGCGATTCTCCATATCAAGAAAAAAATTATTCGACGATCTTGCTGCCGTCGATGGTGATGTCGTGGCCGGGGCCGGCGTCGAAAATCACCTTGTAGGCGCCTTTCGGTTTGTCAAACTCAAAGGTGCTGTTCTTGTCCATCGCGCCGTTGATCAAGGCTTTGCCCTTGCCATCGACGATGCGCATCTTCACGCCGGAGGCCGAGGAGCCATCGGAAAAGCCGCCTTCGCACAGGATCCTGCCGTTACCGTTGTCGTAGCACGAACACAGCGGGGTGTGCGCTGAAGCACTCAGGGCAGTCAGCAGGGCCGCAACGCCGACGCCGGTTTTGATCCATTTGTTCACGATAAATAGCCTCCAGAAGGAAAATGAGATTGAAATGCACCAAATAACAAGAACCATTCTCATCAAAGGTGCTGCAGGGCGCGATTATAGTGACAAAGAAACTGCTTGTAAATAAGATGTATTTTCATTTAATATGGCGCAAACACCGCTTCTCACGTTTCCCTTTGCTTTGACCTGTAAGAGATACCGCCATGAACCTGAACGACATCCCCAATGGACGATGCGTACGCATCCGCCGCCACTTCTCCCGAGACGCCGTGCGCCAGCGCCTGCTTGATCTGGGACTGATGCCGGATACGCTGGTGCGGGTCGTCCGCAGCGCGCCACTTAACGACCCGATCGAACTGCATCTGGACGCGTCGCGCATCAGCCTGCGTCGCCGGGAGGCAGCCAGCATCGAGGTCTATCACGATGAGCAGTGAAGAAAGCAGTAAAAAGCGCCTGCTGGTGGCGCTGGCTGGTCAGCAGAATGCAGGAAAATCCACGCTGTTCAATGTGCTGACCGGCGCACGACAGCACATCGCCAACTATCCGGGCGTGACGGTTGACAAGAAGTACGGCATCTATCGTGACGAATTCGGCGAAATCGAAACCGTCGACCTGCCAGGCACCTACAGCCTGACCTCGTTCTCGCTCGAAGAACGCGTGGCGCGCGACTTCCTGATCGACGAGCAACCCGATCTCGCCATCAATGTGGTGGATTCTTCCAACCTCCGCCGTTCGCTGCATCTGACATTACAACTCATGGAGCTCAACCTGCCACCGGTGCTGGTGCTCAACATGATGGACATCGCCGACGGGCGCGGGCTGAAAATCGATGCCACGGCACTGGCGGAACGTCTGGCAGTCCCGGTGGTGTCAACCGTCGGTCGTACCGGCGGCGGCCGCGAAGGCTTGCGTCAGGCCATTCGCGCCTGGGCAGACAACCCGGCGCGGCTCACCTGGCAGAATCCCAACCCGGTGGATTACGGCGCCCTCACCCCGCTCATCGACAAGCTGAGCGCCCAGTTGCCGCAGGAAGGCCCGACAGCACTGGCCCCGACCCGCTGGCTGGCCCTGAAGCTGCTGGAAAACGACAAACAGGCCGTGGCACAGATCAGGAAAGAGCTGCCGACTGCGGACACCCTGCTGGCCGAAGTGGACAGCCTGCGCCAGAATTTTGAACAACGTTTCAAGCTGGAAGTCAGCGACCACGTGATCGCCTGCCGTAACCAGCGCATCGTCAGCCTGCTCGACGGCGTCCTGCTCGGCGGCGACACCGACAAGCCAACGATTTCCGACCGCATTGATGACTTCCTGCTCAACCGCTGGGCCGCGCCATTTTTCCTGCTGCTGACGGTGTTCATGATCTATCAGGTCTCCATCGTCTGGGGCTACGAACTGGCGGGCTACGTCTGGCCCTACCTCGCCAACACCCGCGAATGGATCGCCGGATTCCTGCCGGACGCCGGTTTTCTCGTTGATCCCTATACGCGTTCGTTGACCCTGTGGCTGATCGACTCGGCCAATACGCTCTTGAACTACGTGCCGATCTTCCTGATCCTCTTCGCCGCCATTGCCATTCTTGAAGACTCGGGCTACATGGCGCGCATCGCCTTCGTCCTTGACAAGGTGCTGCACCGCTTCGGCATGCACGGGCAAAGCACGCTGCCGCTGATCCTCGGCGGCGTCTTCGCCGGCGGCTGTGCCGTACCGGGCATCATGGCGACCAAGGCGATTGCCGATCCGCGCGCACGCATGGCCACCATCTTTGCCGTCCCGTTCATGAACTGTCTGGCCAAGATGCCGCTCTATACCCTGCTGATGGGCGCCTTCTTCCCCGACAACCGCAGCCTGATGACCTTCTACATTTCGACGATGACCATCG
>CAYMYD010000239.1:0-4021 GCA_964394535.1 uncultured Propionivibrio sp.
CGGGTTTTTTGACCAGACGCTGGGAAATGATCGCTTTCAGGCTGGCGGAAAGGTCAAGGTAGAGCGAGGTGCGGCTTTCCAGCGGGAAGAAGTTGATGACGCGGTTCAGGGCGTGATAGCTGTTGTTGGCGTGCAGGGTGCCGAGGCACAGGTGGCCGGTCTGGGCGTAGGCGATGGCCGCCTGCATGGTTTCCCGGTCGCGGATTTCGCCGATCAGGATGCAGTCGGGGGCCTGGCGCATGGCATTTTTCAGGGCGGATTCCCAGCCGTGCGTGTCCATGCCGAGTTCGCGCTGGTTAACGATGGATTTCTTGTGCTTGAAGAGGAATTCGATCGGGTCTTCGATGGTCAGGATGTGGCCGCTGCGGTTGGCGTTGCGGTGGTCGAGCATCGAGGCAATGGTGGTCGATTTGCCCGAACCGGTGGCGCCGACGATCAGGATCAGCCCGCGTTTTTCCATGATCAGATCCGAGAGGATCGGCGGCAGCATCAGCGAATCAAGGGTGGGGATGTTGCCGAGAATGTAGCGGATGACCAGCGAGACCGAGGCGCGTTGGCGGAAGACGTTGATGCGGAAGTTGCCGACCTGCGGAACGCCGACGGAGAGGTTCATTTCCATCGTGGCTTCGAAGGTCTTGATCTGTTCGGGCGACATCACTTCATAAGCGATTTTTTCGGTCATTGCCGGAACCATGATCTGCTGGTTGATCGGCATCGTGACGCCCTGAATCTTGATGTGGATGGGAATACCGGCGGAAATGAAGATGTCCGATGCCTGTTTTTCGGCCATGAGCTGGAAGAGTTTGTCGAGAATCATGGGTGTCTGCCGTGGAGGTTGGGATGTCGGGCGCGGGTTCGGGGGGAAGCTTGTCTGGCTTGTGGCTTGGGTCTTTCACGGTTATCTTACGCAGCTTTTCAGGATTATAGGGTGATCGCCCGATGACGGAAAGGAATATGAGGTCGGCAGCAGGCGGCGGCGTCACGGAGCGGGAAAAAGCGGCGGCGGTGCTGGCCTTGCTGGGCGGCGCCATGATCTGGGGGGTGATCTGGTTTCCCTATCGCCTGTTGCGCGATGCCGGGATCGGCGGTATCTGGGCGACGACGATCAGTTATGCGCTGGCCTTTGTCCTGGGGCTGTTCATTTTCCGGCGGGGACTCCGTGCCGTGCCGATGCGCTGGAGCGTGTTCTGGCTGGCGCTGGCCGCCGGTGGTTGCAATCTGGCCTATGTGCTGGCGGCGCTCTCCGGGGAGATCGTTCGCGTCATGCTGCTGTTTTATCTGGCGCCGCTGTGGACCGTCGTGCTTTCCCGTGTGCTGCTCGGTGAGCACCTGAGCCGGGCGGGGGTGCCGGTGCTTGTCCTGTCGCTTGCCGGGGCGGCGATTATTCTCTGGCAGCCCGGTATCGGTCTGCCGTTGCCCCAGTCGAAGGCGGACTGGCTGGGGCTGTTTGCCGGACTTTCCTTCGCTCTTTTTAATGTGCTGTCGCGGCGGGTGCGCGATCTTTCCATTGAAAGCCGGGTGATGGTCTCTTTTGCCGGGGTGGCACTGACCGGTGTGGTGCTGATCCTCTGTGGGCTGGGGCGGGCGCAGATGCCGACATCGGGCCTGACGGTCGTCTGGCTGCTGCTGGCCATCGGGCTGGTGCTGGTTCTCGCCAATGTGATCGTTCAGTACGGGTTGGCACGTCTGGCCTCGAACCGGGCCATCGTCATCATGATCACGGAAGTCGGTTTCGCCGCCGTGTCGTCCTGGCTGCTGGCGGGTGAAACCTTCGGCCTGCGCGAAGGGGTCGGCGGCGCGGTGATCATCGCCGCCTGTTTGTGGTCGCGCAAGGCCGAGGGTTGAGGGCCCTTGTTATGCCCCCGGCAGGACTGCGCCAAGTTCCTTTTCGGCGCTTGCGTAATCCTTGAGCAGGAAGCCGTAGAGCTGGCTCGACATGGGGTCGGGCGTGATCGTCGTTTTTCCTTCGGTCATGCCGTCAACGATGGCTTTGGCCACCACGTCGGGCGAGGTCTTGGGCATTTCCAGCCCTTCGGTCATGCGCGTTTCCACCGGACCGGGATAAACACCAATCACGGTCACGCCATGCGGGGCCATTTCTCCGCGCAGACCCTGGGTGAGGGAATGCACGGCGGCCTTGGAGGCGCAATAGCTGCCGTTGACCGGCATGTTGACCATGCCGATGATGGAGCTGACGTTCACGATCATTCCCGCTTTCCGGGCGACGAGAAAAGGGACGAACGCGCGGCACATGTTCAGGGTGCCGAAGTAATTCACTTCCATTTCGGTTCTGGCGGCTTCCAGCGCGTCCGTTGCGGTGAACCACCGTCCCCGGTTGACCCCGGCGTTGTTGATCAGGATGTCGATGTCGCCGCAGTCCTGAGCCAATTGCTTGACGGAAGCGCTGTCGACAATGTCCACCTGTACCGGGAAAACGCGGTCTGCTTCTGCCGCAAAGCTTTCCCGAAGGGATTGGGGGTCTCTTGCCGCAGCGTAAATTTTGGCGGCCTGGCATGCCAGAAGCGCCTTGATCAGGGCCGAGCCGATGCCGCCGTTGGCACCGGTAATCAGGATTTTTTTACCTTGAATATTCATCTTGAAGCTCCTTTCTTGCTCGGGAGGTTGTGAAGGTAATGAGCAGCAGCATGGGCTGCTGGCGTGAAAAACACCTTTCGTCTCCCATGCCCTTGTAGGGGCGGTTCGCGAACCGCCCCAGTGGTGCATTGGGTTCCGGGGTGCTGAAGAAAATGGATCAGCCGCAGCTTCCCACCGCGCCGCAGGCGGTGCAGAAATCGCAGCCGTCCTTGCGGATCATGGTGTGGTTGCCGCATTCGCCGCACAGTTTGCCTGCCGTGGGTTTGGGCGAGGTGGCATTGCTCGGTGCTTCAAGGATGCCCATCTGTTGCAGCGGGAAGCCGGTTTCGTCAAGGATGCCGAGCATGGCGTAGCGGTGGATCATCAGCTGCGCGATGTAGGCGACCGTCGAGGGCCAGGTCTGCTGTTTGCGTGTGCCGGGAATAAAGGCCATGAAGTCACCCAGGGGTTCCGGGTAGTCGAGCAGTTTTCTGAGCTTCATGCCGATCCAGGCCGGGTCAAGCACGCGCATGTCGAGCGAGAGGAGCTTGGTCAGGCCGTCGAGCGCACGCGGGTAGTTGCCGGAGAGCCACACCGAATAGGGGCGGGTGACGCCGTCGGGCAGGGTGATTTCCTTGAGGCCCAGTACAAAATCTTCACCGGTGGCCGGGTTGTAGATGTCGACGGTCCAGGAGAGCGTGCCGTCGGTGCCGGTTTTCGGTTCCTTGAGGCTGAACAGGGCGTCGAGTACCGGCGTCGGGCCGCTGGTCTTGAAGGCGCCGAGTTGTTCGACGCGGAACTGGATGAGGCGTGCCATCGCGGCGACGACGGAGGGCATGCGTTTCTTTTCGCCATGCGGCGGGAAGCTCATGTCGAAGCCTTCGCCATCGGGTGTTCTGGCCAGTGATTCGAGTTTGAGCGAGAGCCAGCCGTGGTCGTTGGCGCGCATGTCCATCGACAGGGTCTTGGCAACAGCACCGAGGCCGCGCGGCTGTGCCGGGCCGTTGACCCAGGCTTCGAACGGCCAGGAGCGGCCTTCCTGGTCGATATGGCCGACGAACAGGGCAAACTTGCCGAGTTCGTGCTCGATCATGTAAGTCCAGGCCATGTTGCCTTCCGGCATGTTGGGACGGCCGGGCCAGCGCAGGCTGGAGAGTACCGGGGCAGGCAGGGTCTTGATCGACAGGCGGCGGTTGGCATCCCCATTGACGAAGTCCTGCGGCTGTTTCTTTTCCTCGGCCTGCTTGCTGCTATCAACGGAAAGTACGGAACCCAGCACGCTGTTGGGGCGGTAGGTGGCCAGCCCCTTGAGCCCGGATTTCCAGGCCGAAAAATAGAGATCCTGGAAATCTTCGTAGGGGTATTCGGCGGGGACGTTGACGGTTTTCGAGATCGAGGTGTCGATGTAGGGGGCAACGGCGGCGACCATGTCCTTGTGCGCCTGTGC
>CAYMYD010000240.1:0-4017 GCA_964394535.1 uncultured Propionivibrio sp.
CCGCGCTGCAATGGCGCGGTTTTTATTGTTACAGGAAGCCTCACATGAAAGCAGAAACCCTCGCCATCCACGCCGGATACCGCCCGGAAACGACCACCCGTGCCGTTGCGGTACCGATCTACCAGACCGTCTCGTATGCTTTCGACAATACGCAGCACGGCGCGGATCTCTTTGACCTCAAGGTGCCAGGCAACATTTACACGCGCATCATGAACCCGACCCAGGATGTGCTGGAAAAGCGCGTCGCGGCGCTGGAAGGCGGGATCGCCGCACTGGCACTGGCGTCCGGCTCGACGGCCATCACCTACGCCATCCAGACCATTGCCGAAGCGGGAGATAACATCGTCTCTGCCGCAACTCTTTACGGTGGCACCTACAACCTCTTCGCCCATACCCTACCGCAATTCGGCATCGAAGCGCGCTTTGCCGACGCCACCGATCCGGCCTCTTTCGCCCGACTGATCGACGACAAGACCAAAGCCCTCTATTGCGAATCCATCGGCAACCCGCTCGGCAACGTCACCGACATCGGCAGGCTCGCCGAAATTGCCCATGCACACGGCGTACCGCTGATCGTCGACAACACCGTCCCCTCACCCATCCTGTGCCGCCCCATCGAACACGGTGCCGACATCGTCGTGCATTCGCTGACCAAGTACATCGGCGGACACGGCACCAGTCTGGGCGGCATCATTGTCGATAGCGGCAAATTTCCCTGGAGCCAGCATCCGGCGCGCTTCAAACGCCTGAACGAGCCGGATGTTTCCTACCACGGCGTCGTTTATACCGAGGCGCTGGGTGCCGCTGCCTACATCGGCCGGGCGCGCGTCGTGCCGCTCCGCAACATGGGCGCGGCCATCTCGCCGTTCAACGCCTTCCTGATCCTGCAAGGGCTGGAAACCCTGCCGCTGCGCATGGAGCGCATCTGCGAAAACACGCTCAGGGTGGCACAGTTCCTCAAGGCGCACGCCAAGGTGTCGTGGGTCAATTACGCAGGCATGGCCGACCACCCCGCGCACGCGCTGGTGCAGAAATATCTGGGCGGGCACGCTTCCGGCATCCTGACCTTCGGCGTGAAAGGCGGGCGTGAAGCGGGCGGACGCGTTCAGGATGCCCTGCAGCTCTTTACCCGCCTCGTCAATATCGGTGACAACAAATCGCTGGCCTGCCACCCGGCATCGACCACGCACCGCCAGCTTTCACCGGAAGAGCTGAGCCGCGCCGGCGTTTCGGAAGACATGTTCCGCCTCTCCATCGGCATCGAGCATATCGACGATCTCCTGGCCGATCTCGATCAGGCGCTGGCGGCGGCGTAAGCACCCAGGGGCGGTTCGCGAACCGCCCCTACAGTGGCCCGGTACGCCAGCCCCCGTCGCCCAGCAATTCCAGTTCGTGCGTATGGAATTCAAGCAGACTGCGGCGATGGCCGACGCTGACGAAGATGGCCTGCGGCAGTGATTCGCGCAGCAGCCGGTACATGGCGTGTTCCAGCCCCTCGTCCATCGCCGAACTGGCTTCGTCGAGGAAAACAATTTCCGGACGGTTGAGCAGCACGCGGCCGATCGCCAGACGCTGCTGCTCGCCGAGCGACAGGATGCTGCTCCAGTCGGCTTCCTCATCAAGTCGCGCCAGCAGATGGCCGAGCTGGCAGCGTTGCAGGATTTCGCCAGCGCGCTGGTCACTCGCCGCCAGCGCCGCCGGGTAATGCAGGCACTGGCGCAGGCTGCCCAGCGGCAGGTAGGGTTTCTGCGACAGGAACAGCGCTTCCTCGCCGACCGGCCGCCTCACCCGCCCGTCGAAATAAGGCCATAGCCCGGCCACAGTGCGGAGCAACGTCGTCTTGCCGATCCCGGAATGGCCGCGAATGAGCAGCGAGCTACCGGCATCGAGATCCAGCGAAAGATTTTCGACGAGGGGGGTCTGATCCGGTTTCCTGACCGTCAATGCAGCCAGCGAAAAGCCCTGACGGACGGGTTCGATCACCACGGCGGGAAGTTTTTCGCTCGCCGTCATCGACTCGATGAAACCCGCCAACCGGTTGATCACCGCCCGGTAAGCCGCAAAATCTTCGTAGGACGAACGGAAAAAGGACAGGGCGCTGGCCACCTGATCGAACGCCTGCGCCGTCTGCATCACGTCGCCCAGGGTGATTTGTTTGCTCAGGAGGCGCGGGGCCTGGACGATGAAGGGAAACACCACCGAAGCCTGACTGACCGAAAGGTTGAAGCCCTGAAACTTGAGCGTGCGGAAAACAATCGCCCAGACGTTGCCGATAACCTGGGCAAAACGCGACAGCAGGCTTTCGCGCTCGACCGCCTCGCCCCGATAAAAGGCAACACTCTCGCCGTATTCACGCAGCCGGACCAGCGCATAGCGGAAATTGGCGTTGAATTTTTCGTTGAGAAAATTGAGGCCAATGAGCGGACGCCCGATTTTCAGCGCAAACACCGTGGCGACAAGCACGTAGAGGTAGACCATGAACACCATCGCCCGGGGAATCTCGGTGCCCAATAGCGTCAGCACCCCGGAAAGATTCCACAGGATCAGCGTGAAGGCCATGAGCGACACCACCGCCTCAAGCAAGCCCATGGCCAGCTTCATCGAACTATTGACGAAGCTCTCGATGTCCTGCTGGATCCGCTGATCCGGGTTATCGGCGCTATCGCTGACGAAACGGCTGCGGTAATACGCCTGCCCGTCGAACCAGCGGTCCAGCAGGCGGCGGGTCAGCCAGATGCGCCAGCGAATGCTGAACGCCTGGCGCAGCCAGTATTCGAGCAGGGAACGGCAGACATGCGTCGTCGCCAGGATCGAGAACACCAGCAGCATGAACCAGAACGCCTTGGCATCAAGCTCCTGCATGGCGTTGTAGAAGCTGTTGGACCAGAACGAGAGCAGCACGTTCAGGCGCACGCCAAACAGGGTAAAGAGAATGATCAGCGCCAGCCAGACAAGCGGCAGGCGGTTTTTCGCCGGGTTGAAATAGGCCCAGGAAATCAGCCGGAACTGCCGTCCCCAGACGGTGTAACGACTGAGCACCCACAAGGTCGCCCCCAGCCCGAACAGGCTGACAACAAAAGTCTGCCCCAGCCAGGAGAGGCTGGTAACGAGTTCATGATTCCAATCCACAGAAAACCTTTAACTAAATTCTCACTCGTAGGCGCTTGGTCGTGCGCCTGCTTTCAGTACGCCGTTGGCGTTCCAGCTGCCCCTTCGGGCCAGCGGTTCTCGAACAGGACCCGCGAAATCTCAAGGCGCTTTCCCCAGCCCGCATCCTCGAACATCGGACGCGGATAGAACGCGGGTACGCGACCGATGCACAGGATGCCGAGCGGTCGTGCGCCGGACGGCAAACCTAGCAGCTCAGCCAGTGCCTGTGGATCGAAGAACGACACCCAGCCCAGACCGATCCCTTCCGCGCGTGCGGCCAGCCACATGTTCTGGATGGCACAGCCGACCGAGGCCACGTCCATTTCCGGCAGGCGACGACGACCGATGAGATGCCGCTCACGATCCGGCATCAGGCTGACCACCAGTAGTTCCGCACAATCGAGGATGCCCTCGATTCGCACCCCGAGAAACTCTTGCTGCCGTGACGGCAAGGCATCGGCGGTTGCCAGCCGTTCCTCTTCAACCAGCGCATGCATTTTCCTGCGCAGTGCGCTGTCCGTAATGCGCAGAAAGCGCCACGGCTGCATGTAACCGACAGACGGGGCCAGATGAGCGGCCTCGACCAGACGTTCGATCAAACCTTCCGGCAAGGCGTCCGCCTGTGCTGCCGGAACAAAGTGACGCATGTCACGCCGCTCACGCAACACCCGCCACAAAGCCTCTATTTCCGCATCCGAATAGCGATGATCCATTCCAGATAATCTCAACAAGAAAGGACGCATTGTAACCACAGCACAGCAGATGAGCAGCGGCACATGGCCTGTAACGCAGTACAACTTATGGTTTTCGCACAGGGCAATCGCATGAATGCCATGCGCTTGCCAGTGAAGGGGGAAGAGAGAAGGG
>CAYMYD010000241.1:0-3972 GCA_964394535.1 uncultured Propionivibrio sp.
GATTGCACCACGCGGCCTGATCACCGTACTCCTTTTTCTGAGCGCCAAAGAGACGCTGGAATTACCCTCCAGCATGGATGGCGCGGTGCTTCTGGTGGTCTTTGCTTCTGCATTGATGGTAGCTGTCGGTCGTATCCTGTGGTCAAAGCAGGCACCACCGCCCTCGCCACCCAATGAAACAGCACAGACCGAGCCAGAAACCGGGCTGGTCAGGCTTCCCGGCAATCCTGCGGACTGACCTGAAATGCTGTGAAAAGTGAAAGGTGGAAAACCCTGCCGGTAGCGGTCGTGTCGGGATGGGTTTGTCCTTATCAAAGCGCAAAGCGCCTGATTTCTCACATTTCACTTTTCACGTTTCACCTTTCACAGCGCTCCTACCCGGATATTTCATCCTCCGGGGTGGCTTGAGCCATGAGAGTTGTCACCAGACTCCATGCTCAGACGCACCAGGTCGGCGACATTGCTGACGCCCAGCTTGTCCATCATCCGGGCCTTGTGTACCTCGACCGTTCGTGAGCTGATGCCGAGTTCGGCGGCGATTTCACGGTTATGTCGCCCGGCGACAACGCGCGCCATGACCTCCTGCTCGCGCGGCGTCAGATTGTCCAGAAGTGCCCGGATTTGTCCGCGACCTGTTTCGACCAGCACTTTGCGCTGCTGACGGGAGAAAGCATCGGCGATACCTGCCAGCAGTTTCTCGTTGTCCAAGGGCTTTTCGAGAAAATCGACGGCGAAAGCGCGAAAGGCTTCGCGTGCCGAGGCAACGTCGCCATGACCTGTCATGATGATGACCGGCAATTCGCTACCCGACTCGTTCAGGCATTTCTGGACCGTCAGGCCGTCCATGCCGGGCATGTGGATGTCGAGCAGCACGCATCCCCGCCATTCTTTTTTATACGCTTTCAGAAAACTTTCGGCATCCCCATAAACGGCCACACGATAATTCTGGATACCCAGCAGGAGGCTCAGGGCATCGCGGACGGCAGGATCGTCATCAACAATGAATACGGTCAGGTTTTCAGACATTTTCAGTTGCTTCGTGAATCGGCAGGGAAACTCTGAATATACCGTGATTTGCAACTTCTCCCCAGAGTTCGCCACCGTGGGTTTCGACGATGGCACGGCTGATCACCAGCCCCAGGCCCAGGCCGGATGGCTTGGACGAAAGAAACGGTTCAAACAGCGAAGCGGCGTGTTTTTCCGACAGCCCGTTTCCTGAATCCTCGACGAGAATACAGATGCTGTTGCCGTGACGCAGTTCGCCCGCCAGGCGAATCCAGCCTTGTTTGCCGTCGTCCGGGCACACCGCGTCAATAGCGTTGTTCAAGAGGTTGCGAAAAACCAACTCCAGTTGCAATCGGTCAGCGTGCAGGCGGACATCGGGGATGTCACCGACGGTGAAGGCGATGGATTGCTCACGCATTTTCTCCTGATAGCGCCGGGTAGCCTGCTCGATGATTTCCCGGAGAGAAACGATTTCCAACCGGGTTGCGCCCGTACGGAAAAAATCACGCAAGCGTCGGACAACTTCCCCGGCCCGTCTGGATTCCCGCAACATGCCGCGAATGGCTTCGTGGAATCGCTCTCCCTGCTCGCCGCGTTCAAGCAGAATCTCACAGCCCGAGGCATAGGCCGTCAGGGCGGTCAGCGGCTGATTGAGTTCATGCGCCAGCGCCCCCGTCATTTCCGCTGCTGCCGCCAGGCGCAGCGTTTGTTTGAGTTCGTTGCTGGTGCGCTGCAATTCGTCAACCACACAGCCGATGAAAAAGCCGATCAAGGTCATGGCGAATGAGAGCAATTGCAGTTCGGCCACGTTTACCGCGCTATATTTCATGATCTGCACGGCAGCGATGACTTCAACCTGCAACAGGCTGGAAGAAATGATGGCACCCGCCATCCCCTGTCGGGCCGACGCCCAAATAATCGGCAAGAAGAGCAGGTAAAACAGCTTGAAACCGCTCTTGTCACCCGGATCAAAAACAAACCAGAGCACCAGCAGACTCAGGGCGATGTAGCCTGCCGTTTCCTTGCGCAGAAAGGCTGAACTGAGCAGGCTGCGTCCGTGGCTGTTGCTCAGCCACCAGAAAAGCGGCATCGCCACGGCGATCCCGACGGCATCACCCACCCAGAACTGCAAAACGCCGTCCAGCCAGCGGGTGGGCAACAAGCCCAGAACATACAGGCTGCTCACGTAAACCAGGCTGATCGTCAGGGTGCCCAAGGTGACTGCAACAATCCAGTTCACGAGATGCCGCCGTTCATCCAGCAGCCGGGATGAGGTGAAGAGGCGACTCAACATTTCGCCCAGGGCGATATAGCCCCCCGCCAGGATCAGCGCCGAGAGCAGGCTGGACCACCAGGACTGGGGGATGCCGCGAACCAGGTATTCACTCAATAACACCGTCGCGATCAGTGGCAACCACCCCGCCCTTTGTCTGCGCAGAAGGAATACCAGACCCAGCGCCGGTGCAGGATTCCAGGGCGTGATATTCAGGCCGTACAGGGGATGAATGAAGCTGGCCGTATCCAGAAGGACATAAAACGCAGCAAAACCCGCATGCAGAAGAAGGCTATTCACGATCAAATCAGCCCGAAAATCTGCCACAGAGGCACAGAGGAAACCCCTTGTTTTCCGCTTTTCTCTGTCCCCCCTCTGAGTCTCTGTGCCGCCATGACGGGTATTCCGTTTTGAAACCTCCGCACCCGTGGCATTTCAGCACCATCAACTCAGGAAAACAGCCGGAGCGCCTGCGGACTGCCGGCAGGAATCTGATGATTGGACATGGCTTCCTGGTACTGACCAATCTGGCGGCGGATGGGTTCGAGCGACACTTCCGACAGCGGACGACGATTGTCGTCAACCATCGCGCCATGCAGCACCTCGGCGAATTTACGGGCCTGCTCGATCATCTGGCCGAATACCCGCTCGCCGTGCGCGACACGCGGTACGTCGAGCAGGAAGGTCATGCCGTGGGTGCTCATGGTTTTCATGGTTTCGGCGGAAAAACCCGACGCTTCCTGGTTGAGCAGCAGATACAGCACCCGCCCCTCGTCGTCGCAACGCACGAAACGGCCTTCGGCATCGATCGTCATGCCGGCCGCTTCAGCCAGTGCGCGAATCTTCGTGCCGGGGAAAAGCTGCCCTTCGTTGATCAGATTGATGCCGATCTGAATATCGACATCGGCGCAGAAGGCATCCAGCTTTGCCGCCGCATCCAGCACCGCCTGACGCTGCGGCATGTCGACAATGGCCATCAGCTCATCCGCCAGCTCATTCATCGCCAGATGGAAAAGCGCCAGATCGTTATCCGCAACCGCGCCGCGCCGATCCACCAATTGCAGGCCAATGCGCAGACTGCGGTATTCGCGGCGCCCGTCGTCGACGATGCTTTCCCATTCACGCGTCGCCTCGTTGAAGCCGACCCAGAGCACCGGCTTGCGGATGCGCGCGAGGTTCTCGCGCTGGGATTCCAGGAGCAGACTGCCCAAGGTCGGTTCGACGGATTCGATACTGGCAATGTAATCAATGTCCGGCGAAAGAAGATGGCGCGGCTCGGCGACTCGCACGACCCCCGGCACCACTGTCGGTATCGCTTCCGGTGCTGGCGGTGGTGCCGACATTGGCGGTGGTGAGGCCGGCGCCTCCGTAAAAACCGGCTCGGCGGGGACCAACGCTTCCTTTTCCGGCGGCAAATGCAGCACCGGCTCAATACGCATGTCCGGTGCGAGCGGGGGGGCGTCATTCTCCATCGCGACAAAGGGCGGCGTTTCCGGCAAGGTCGGGCGGATTTCCGGTTCCAGCACCGGCTCACTGTCTTCGTCATGCCAAACAGGCTCCGGCGCCGCCACGCTCGAAGCGCCAAGCAAGGCATCCTCCTGCGGCTGTTTCAGCATCTGCTGTGCCAGCTTGCGATGGCGATATTCCTGCCAGGTGTTGTAAACCACCACACCAAACACGGCGACAATTCCCAG
>CAYMYD010000242.1:0-3944 GCA_964394535.1 uncultured Propionivibrio sp.
GCGGCCGAGCGTAACCAGAGCTGTCTGGATTGCCACAAGGGCATTGCCCACCATCTGCCTGACGTGAAGGGCGCACACAATCCGGCCTTCGATACCCTGACTTCCGAAGCTTCCAGCACCAGTGTGAAGACGGGTGGCAAGTACGTCGCTGCCGTGCCCATCGACTTCTTCCGTGATGAAGCGCTGAAGCAGAAGATCGGCAACCTGGAAATCGCGACGCCGGTGACGGTCGTCGAGACCAAGGGCAATGCCGTCCAGGTCGAGCTTGATCTGTGGCGCAAGAACAAGGGCTATGGTCGTGTCTGGTACGGCGAGTTTGGCCTCAATGTGGTCAATGCCATCTTCGACAAGGAAGCCGCTGGCGATCAGACCCTGGTCAAGGTGGCTGCTTCCAAGGAAGACGATCAGACTGGTCTCGAATGGCAGAAAGTCGCGGCGCGCGTATGGGTCGAGAAGGGGCATCTGATCAACAGTGCCGAACCGATCTGGAACATCGCCCGTTCGAGCTATTCCACGAGTTGCAGCGTTTGCCACCGTCAACCGGACGAAGGGCATCACACGACCAACGCCTGGCCGGGCCTGTTCGGCGGCATGGTTGGCTTCACCAATCTTGATCCGGAAACGGCCAAGGTGGTGCTGAAATACCTGCAAACTCATTCGTCCGACTTTAGTCGCACCAAAACCCAGGCTGCCAAATAAGTAACGGCCATCAGAGGAGATGCGAAATATGAATTCCAATCGCCGTCAATTCCTGCAAGCACTGAGCCTGATTTCCGGGGCTGCCGTGCTTGCTCCCGAAGTCCTTGTTTCGGCTGCGCAGGCGCAAACGTCAGGTAATGGCAAGTCAGCCAAGGACTTTACCGGCTGGAAGGTCACCGGTACACTCTGGGGCGCGGTTCGCGCCCGCGTCGAGGGTGATCGTGTGGTCGAGATCAAGCCTTTCGAACACGACGCCCATCCGACCGAAATGATCAATGGTCTGATCGGCTCGATCTACAGTTCTTCGCGCGTCCGTTATCCGATGGTGCGCCTGGACTGGTACAAGAACCGCGAAAAGAGTGACCGCACCCAGCGCGGTGACAACCGCTTCGTCCGCGTTTCCTGGGACGAGGCCATTGACCTCTTTTACGAAGAGTTGGAGCGTATCCAGAAGAACTACGGCCCGCAGGCGCTGCACACGGGTAACGTCGGCTGGCGCTCGGTCGGGCAGGTGCATAGCTGCGGCAACCACATGCTGCGTGCGGTCGGGATGCACGGTCGGGCGGTCAGTACGGCCGGCGACTATTCGACCGGTGCCGGTCAGGTCATCCTGCCTTACGTTCTCGGTTCGACCGAGGTCTATTCGCAAGGCACGACCTGGGACATCCTGCTTAAGGAGGCGAAGCTCATCGTCTGGTGGGCCAGCGACCCGATCAAGAACCAGCAGGTGGGCTGGAACACCGAAACCCACGAAGCCTACGCCTACTTCGCCAAACTCAAGGAAAAGATCGCCAAAAAGGAAATCGAGGTTCTCAGCATTGACCCGGTGCGCACCAAGACGCGCAATTACCTCAATTGCGCGCATCAGTACGTCAATCCGCTGACCGACGTGCCGCTGATGCTGGCGATGGCGCACACGCTGTACACCGAAAATCTCTACGACAAGAAGTTCATCGACACCTACACCCTGGGTTTCGACCGCTTTTTGCCCTACCTCCTCGGCAAGTCCGAAGACAATGTCGAAAAGACCCCGGAATGGGCGTCGAAGATCTGCGGTGTTCCGGCCGAAACCATCCGCAATCTGGCGCGCAAGATGGCCAAGACGCGCACCATGCTGATGATCGGCTGGGCCATCCAGCGTCACCAGCACGGCGAGCAGCCCTACTGGATGGCGGCGATCCTGGCAGCGATGCTGGGGCAGATCGGTCTGCCCGGTGGTGGTATCAGCTACTCTCACCACTACAGCGGCGTGGGGGTTCCCGGCACCGGTGCGGCGACGCCCGGTTCCTTCCCGCTCAACGTCGACACCGGCTACAAGCCCAAGTACGACATCACCGATTACAAGGGCTTTGCCTCGGTCATTCCGGTGGCGCGCTTCAGCGATTGCCTCCTGAATCCTGGCAAGGAAATCGATTTCAACGGCAGCAAGGTCAAGTTCCCGCCGTTGAAGATGGCGATTTTCACCGGCTGCAACCAGTGGCACCGCCAGTCCGACCGCAACAAGCTGAAGGAAGCCTGGCAGGCGCTGGAAACCATCGTTGCCATCGACTACAACTGGACGGCGACCTGCCGCTTCTCCGACATCGTGCTGCCCGCCTGCACCACCTTCGAGCGCAACGATATCGACGCCTACGGCTCGTATAGCTGCCGTGGGGTGATCGCCATGCAGAAGTGCATTGACCCCCTGTTCAATTCGCGGCCGGATTTTGAGATTTTCCGCGAACTCACCAAGCGTTTCTCGCGCGATGCCGAATACACGCGTGGCATGAACGAAATGCAGTGGGTCGAGCATCTCTACGAAGAATGCCGCAAGGAAAATGCGCGCAAGAACTTCCCGATGCCGGCTTTTGCCGAATTCTGGAAGAAGGGTTACCACCTCTTCCCGGATGGTGCCGGCATGGTCAGCCATTCCGCCTTCCGCGAGGACGCCGAACTCAACGCGCTGGGAACGCCCTCCGGCTTCATCGAGATTTTCAGCCGCAAGATTGCCAGTTACGGCTACGCCGACTGCAAGGGCCATCCGATCTGGATGGAAAAAGCCGAACGTTCGCACGGTGGCCCGAAATCGGATCGTTTCCCGCTGTGGATGCAGTCGGCGCACCCGGACAAGCGCCTGCACTCACAGCTCTGCGAGTCCGAACCGCTGCGTTCGACCTACGCCATCGCCGGGCGCGAGCCGGTGTTCATGAATCCGGGCGATGCCCAGAAACGTGGCATCGCACACGGTGATCTGGTGCGGGTGTTCAATGATCGCGGTCAGGCCCTGGCCGGGGCGCACCTTTCGGAAGATTTTCCGCCCGGCGTGGTGCGTTTGCAGGAAGGTGCCTGGTACGGTCCCACCGGGCCAAAGATTGGTGCGCTGGATACCTACGGTGATCCCAACACCCTGGCCCCCGATATCCCGACTTCCAGTCTGGCCCAGGCGACCAGCGCCAACACCTGCCTGGTCGAGATCGAGAAGTTTGTCGGCACGGCACCGGCCGTCACGTCCTTCGGCGGCCCCTACGAGGTAACCCCTGATGGCCGTCCGGTGGTGAATCCACGCTAGTCCTGAAGAAGGGGAAGGGGAAAACCCTTCCCCTTTTCTTTTACTGATCTGTACACATGACCATTGCCCAACAACGCGCCAGCCTTTACGACAGCTTTGCCACGCTTTACGCCCGCGAAATCGGCCGTGAAACACTCTTCCGTCTGACCGATCCGAATGCCGCCTGGCCTTTCCTGCAGGCGCTGTCGGTTCTGGAGCCGGACGCCTTTGCGCGCCTGCAGGTGGCGCTGGCGCCCATTGCGGCACTTGAGCCGGCCGAGGCACTGCTTGAACTGCGCGCCGATTTCACCCACGCCTTCCTGCTGGCTCCAGCCAGCAGCGCTGCGCCTTATGCCAGCCTTTATTTGTCCGACGGCAATACGGCAAAGCAGCTCTATGGCGAACACGAAGCCTTGCTACGCCATTTCCTGAATGAACAGCATCTGGCCATTCATCCCGACTTTCCCGAACCGGCTGACCATCTGGCCATCCTGCTTGCCACTGCCGCTTCACTGGCGCGCAATGAGGCCGCTTCGGAAGTGCAGCGTAATTTTATTTCCGCGGCGTTGAATGCCTGGCTTCCCGCTTTCAGCGAACGCTGTCAACAATTGATGCTGCGTTTTGACTTTTATCCGGCACTCTCGCCGCTGCTGCTTGAGTTTGTTGCGCAGGATCTGGCTTTTCTGGACTCGGCCGCTAATTAGCAGGTAGGGTGGGC
>CAYMYD010000243.1:0-3934 GCA_964394535.1 uncultured Propionivibrio sp.
GATTCCTGAGAGGCGACTGCCATGACAGAAACGGGCAATAACGAGGTCAGGCAGCGGCTGAACTTCCTGAAGTCGCTGCAGGCCCTGACCAACAAGATTCACGCCACCAGCAATGCCGACGAGATCATGCTGGAGCTGTCGCAGGACATCTGCACGCTGTTCAACTGTGATCGCCTGACCATCTACGTGACCAGCGAAGACAAGCTGAGCATCATTTCCCGCATCAAGACCGGGCTCAATTCGTTCAAGGACATCAAGCTGCCGGTCAACGAGCAGAGCATCGCCGGTTACGTCGCGGCAACGCGCAAGGCGGCGAATATCCGCGATGTCTACGACAAAACCGAATTGCAGGCCTACAGCCCGAACATGCACTTCCTCAAGGAAGTCGACAAGCGCACCGGCTACCGCTCGAAGCAGATGCTGGTGGCACCGGTCATTGAGGCACAGAACAACGAATTGCTCGGTGTCGTGCAACTGATCAACAACCGCGCCGACGAGCCGTTTTCACCGCTGGCCGAGGAGGGCATGCAACTGTTCACGCAGACCCTCGCCGTGGCTTTCTGTCAGCGCCTCAAGCCGCGCCCGCTGGTGCAGTCGCGCTATGACGCGCTGGTCAGCGATGGCGTGATTTCGGCACCGGAGATGGATCTGGCGCAGCGTTCCGCACGGCGCAAGGGCGTCGATCTCGAAGAAGTGCTGGTCAAGGAATTCCAGATTCGCCAGGCGAGCATCGGCGCGGCGCTGGCGCGTTTCTTCGAAGTGCCTTACGAGCCGTTCCGGCCGGAGCGCATCAAGCCGGTCGACCTGCTGAAAAACCTCAAGCGCGATTACGTCGAGAGCAACCAGTGGTTGCCGGTCGAAGAAAACCCGGAAGGCATCATCGTTGTCTCCATCGACCCCGAGCGCACCCGAAGCTCGCGCATCGCCAACAACATCTTCCCGAAATCCCGGATCGTCTACCGGGTAACGACAACCGCCGAATTCGTTCAGACCATCGACCAGTTCTTCGGCGCGCTCTCCGACATGGGGACGGTCGGCGACATGCTTTCCAGTCTGGACAGCAGTGATGACGGCGAAAGTGGCAGCACCCACGAGGAACTTTCGGAAGCGGCCGATAACGAACTGGTGCGCCTGGTCAACAAGATCATCATCGATGCCTACCAGCAAGGCGCTTCGGACATTCACATCGAGCCGCGTCCGGGCAAGGAAAAGGTGCAGGTACGCTTCCGCCGCGACGGTACGCTCGGCGTGTATATCGACATTCCCGCTTCCTATCGCAATGCCCTGGTGGCGCGCATCAAGATCATGTGCGACCTCGACATCTCCGAAAAGCGCAAACCGCAGGACGGCAAGATCAAGTTCAAGAAATTCGGCCCGCTCGACATCGAACTGCGCGTGGCGACCATCCCCACGGCGGGCGGTCTGGAAGACGTGGTGATGCGTATCCTCGCCGCTGGCGAACCGATCCCGCTGGACAGCCTGGGCGTCAGCCCGAACAATCTGGAAAACCTCAAGCGCACCGTCAGCAAGCCTTACGGCCTCTTTTTCGTCTGCGGCCCGACCGGCTCCGGCAAGACGACCACGCTGCACTCGATCCTCTCCTACATCAACACCCCGGAGACCAAGATCTGGACGGCTGAAGACCCGGTTGAAATCACCCAGAAAGGCCTGCGCCAGGTGCAGGTCAACAAGAAGGCCGGGCTGGATTTTGCCACGGTGATGCGCGCCTTCCTGCGCGCCGACCCGGACGTGATCATGGTCGGCGAAATGCGTGACAAGGAAACCGTTTCGATCGGCATCGAAGCCTCGCTCACCGGCCACCTGGTTTTTGCCACCCTGCACACCAACAGCGCGCCGGAATCGATCAACCGCCTGCTGGACATGGGCATGGACCCGTTCAACTTTGCCGATGCACTGCTCGGCATCCTCGCCCAGCGGCTGGCCAAGCGCCTGTGCAAGTCCTGCAAGGAGGCCTACAACCCGGCCGCAGAGGAAATCAAGCAGTTGATGCGCGAATACTGCGAAGACCTCGCCAACACCGTCTTCTGGAAAAAAGACCCCAAGGCCGCCGCCGACGCGATCTATCAGGAATGGCTGAATCGCTACGCCAAGGACGGCAAATTCACCCTGTACCGCAGCAAGGGCTGCGAAGCCTGCGGCGGCAGCGGCTACAAGGGCCGGGTCGGCCTGCACGAACTGTTGATCGGCACCGACGCCCTGAAGAAACAGATTCAGGAACACGCCCGCGTCGCCGAACTCTTTGCCACGGCGCTGAACGAGGGCATGCGCACGCTCAAGATGGACGGTATCGAAAAAGTGCTCTCTGGCATTACCGATCTCAAACAGGTACGCTCCGTCTGTATCAAATAGGAGGTCGCATGGAAAATCCAGCCGATCTGTTTCAACGCTTCGAACAACTCAACGCCATCGGCGCGGCGTTGTCGAACGAGCGGAACATCGACCGCCTGTTGGAACGTATCCTGCTCGCGGCCAAGGCCATCACCCACGCCGACGGCGGCACGCTCTACCTGTTCAGCGAAGACCGCCGCTTCCTGCGCTTCGTGATCGTCCGCACCGATTCGCTGAACGTGGCTTTTGGCGGCACCACCGGCGCGCCAATTTCGGCCAAGTTCAAGGATCTGCCGCTGTACCTGGAAAACGGCGAGCCGAACAACTCGCTGGTCGCCGCCTACGCCGCACTGCACGTCGAAACGGTCAACATTGCCGACGCCTACAGTGCCGAGGGCTTCGATTTTTCCGGCACCAAAAAATTCGACCAGGCCACCGGCTACCGCTCGCGTTCCTTCCTGACCGTGCCGTTGAAGGATCACGAAAACGAAGTCATCGGTGTCCTGCAACTCTTGAACGCCATCAACCCGCAAAGTGGCGAACCGACGGTGTTCTCCGACGCCGATCAGCGACTGGCCGAATCGCTGGCCTCGCAGGCCGCCGTGGCGCTCAATAACCGCCTGCTGGTCACCCAGCTTGAAGCCCTGTTCGAAGCCTTCATCAAGCTGATCAACACGGCGATTGACGAAAAATCGCCCTACACCGGCGGCCATTGCCAGCGTGTCCCGGTGCTCGCCATGCTGCTCGCCGAGGCATTGAATGCCGATCAGGAAGGCCCGCTGGCCGGTTTCCGGATGGACGAACGTGATCTTTACGAACTGAAGATCGCCGCCCTGCTGCACGACTGCGGCAAGATCACCACGCCGGTGCATGTGGTCGACAAGGCGACCAAGCTGCAAACCCTGTTTGACCGCATTCATCTGATCAGCACGCGTTTCGAGGTGGTGCGCCGCGATGCCGAAATTGCCATGCTGCGTGCTGTACTCGCCGGGGCTGACCGGGCGGAAGCCGAACAGCGCTTCCAGGAAACCTGCGCCACGCTCGAAGCCGACCGCGCCTTCCTGCGCCGCATCAATATCGGCAACGAAGCCATGCGGCCGGAAGACCAGGAACGGGTACGCCAGCTTTCCGCCGCCTGGCGCTGGAGCGACGACGGCGGGCCGAGCAGCGACTTCCTGACCGACGACGAAATCGAAAACCTCTCCATCCGCGTCGGCACCCTGACGGCGGAAGAGCGTGAAATCATCAACCATCACGTCGTGGCGACGATCAAGATGCTCGAATCGCTGCCCTGGCCGAAGCATCTCCGCAACGTCACCGAATTCGCCGGTGGTCACCATGAGCGCATGGACGGCAAGGGTTACCCGAAGGGACTGAAGCGCGAGGAAATGTCCCTGCAGGCACGCATCATGGGCATTGCCGACATCTTCGAAGCCCTGACCGCCCGTGACCGCCCCTACAAACCGGCGATGAAAGTTTCCCGCGCCCTCGAAATCATGGCCGACCTCAGCCGCAACGGTCACATCGACGCCGACCTCTACGAAGTGTTCGTCCGCGAAAAAGTCTACCTGCAATACGCCGAACA
>CAYMYD010000244.1:0-3909 GCA_964394535.1 uncultured Propionivibrio sp.
CCAGCCACACGTCCTTGCTGCGGATGTGCTGCCACTGCGTGAGCCAGGCAATCAGTTCGCTGCCATGCAAGCCATAGGCGCCACGGTTATCAGGTTTGCCGGATTTTTCGGAATAGGCCTGCGGCTGGCCTTTGGCCCACTGCAGGCACAGGCGGCCGGCGACGGTGATGGAGTCCACGAAAATCAGCGAGTACTTGCCGAGCAGAGCCGGATCGCCGAACTCCTCACAGACCCGGTCGTAGTGCGCCTGGCTGTAGGACTGATCGTCGCGCAGCGCCGGATTCGGGCCACCGATGAAGCAGGCCAGATCACGACACTCCGGCCACGTCCGGGGGCGCACGGTGTCGCAGGGCCAGTCACGCACTGCGAGGTCGCCATCCTCCATATCGACGAACAAGGCGCTGACCGCCTCGGTGGTCTTGAGCAAGGTGGTCTTGCCGACACCAGCGGGCCCCAGGATGACGCCCGAGGAGCGGCGGTTTTCGGCGAGGCGCTGGTCAGCGGTGATGATGGGAAAGGCCATCTCAGACCTCCCCACCGAAAATCTCGCCGACCTTGTCGGTGCCGATCGCGCCACGGTTGCGGGCCAGGTCATGAAGACGACGAAGTGCGGATTCCTGAGAAAGCAGCAGACTCGTCTGATCAGAGATTCCGCGAATTGCAAATGCGAGGTCATCGACGCTAGCCTCTTCGAGGCGCAGTCCATCGATGGTGGGACGTCCGCCGTGGCCGGGAACACGAATGGTTTCTGGCAAGTCCGACAGAGAAATGAACTTCTTGCGCAGTGCTTCAATCAAGGTTTTCAGCATGATGATTACTCCGAGAGCAGCGCGAGCCGATAGGTGGCTTTGCCAACCTTTACAGTGCGCGCGGGGGTGAATTGGGAACGCAGGGATTCCTGCCAGGCCTGGTACTTGGTTTCGCTGACGCGGTACGACGTCTCGATGAACTCAGCCGGGTTGTCGCCACCGGATGCGATGCGAAGGATGAGTTCGTGAAGTTGCTTCTGATCCCACTCGACTTTCTTGGGCAGATCAGCGGTGACACGAACATTGCCGTCATCGAAATGAACGACGCCGGTATCCTTGCTTGCAGCCAGTCGTAGCTGGTGGGCGCGGTCGACGTACTTCAGATCCAAGGCTCGGTCGATGTGCTCGACGATGGCCTTGGCGGCGGCCAGAAAATCAGCGGCATCATTTTTGAGCCGAAACAGGGAAACGCTGGACTGATCAGCGAGTTCGCTAACTGGCGTCGCGAGGATTTTGTCGGGCGTGACGAGGTTCATGCTGCACCTCCGGCCATGACGCGCTCAGAAGTGCTTTTGCGCAGGCTATCGACCTCGAAGGCTTCGACGTCCTCGACGCGATACAGCACGCGCCCTTGCAGTTTCAAAAATACCGGTCCGATACCCTCGGTCCGCCAACGTTCCAGTGTGGCTTCGCTGACGTCCCAACGGTCGGCCAGATGGCGTTGGTTGAGGTGTTTGATACTCACGTTTATCTCCTTTCAGGTGATTGCGAAAACGTGAGGTCAGTGTCGAATTCATGGTGTACGGGCGTCCGTCACCGCCATGTACGGGCTTGTGTACGGGCACAACAAAAACGGGGAAATTGGGGGCTTAGAAAGCAAAAAACCGCCCGAAGGCGGTTGTGCGGAATGCGGCGGGATGACGATGGTTACTCAAGATTGAATCCGTACTCACCGTCGTCATTGTTCACGATGTAGTCTTGCCAGAATGTATTGCCACTGAACAGATTTTGCATTCGACGACTTCGTCCCGATTCCTTGGTGCCATACACGACCGCCAGAATTTCGCCGGCAGGCACCCATCGCCGGCCATTCTTGAATTGTTCGAAGAGGTAGCGGACTGCATCGATTTGTTTCGGCCCCTTGATTAACCATGGCTTGCTGGATTTCGTGGCAATCACCAGCGTCTTAGAATAGGGATCAAATCGAACTGGCAGCGACGCTTCAATTTTTGCGCCTGGGGCGGCCACCAATATTCGATGGATAAGGTCGGCATCAATGTGCGGGAATGACGCATGCCGAATCAACACATCCCTGATGGGAATAACTCGATACTGCCTCGGCGGATGAATAATCGCAGGCAGCGACCCACTGGTGGAGAGGACCACCCCTTGCTCGGGCAAGGCACTGTTTTGCAGGTGCTGGAACACACCCTCCATCGAGGACGATAGATTGCGAGCCACCCAAACATCAACCTGCAGACCAGCCACACGCATCTTGCCGATATTCCAGAGCACATTTCCCACTGCCGCCGTATCTATACCGAGCCGCAGTGCTTGAGGAATATCGAGAAGGTCAGCAAGGTAGTTCAGGAAATCAGTGGCGCGAACCGATCGAACAGCAACCGTTGCCGCGCTGATGTATTTTTTCCGGAAAGTTTCCGGGCACCGATAACTGTAGCGATCTGGATCGTCATCTTCGTTGATTTCAACCGCCACTCGGTCTTCCCCGCATGGCGCGGGGAAGAATGTCGAGTAGCCAACACAATCTGTCCAGGCCTCAAGCTGCTTGTCGGACAACGACGAGATACCCGAAAGAACCCATCCAGGCACCCCGTATATCCGTTGCCCGTCGGCGTTGACAGTCGATTGGCTCGATTGCTCGAACAGGTCGACCAGGTCAAGCAGCGAGCGTGTCGAGAGTTTCTTCTGGGACATGGCCGATGACTTTTACCAGATTCCATTTTACGAGCAGACGATCACAGAGCACGCGATCCTTCTCGCGCTTGGTTTTGATGTTGCACTTGTTGTCATCTCGCAAAATTACTGAAATTGTCCTGGCGCGATCTGCCCCAACTTTCTTTGTGCGAATCGAAATTTTTGCGTAATTGATCTGATGGTCACGAAAATCAAACTGCGGTGAAATCAGAGAACGCGCAGCAGCATGAATGTCATCGGCGTCCTTGGTCCAGATTTTCACCATGAGTGACCGATGGTTGTCGCCCAAGTAGCCGAGCTCAATCACCTTGACGGAAGCAACAGCCTCGCCGGCAATATCGAAATTCCTCGGCCCAGCCAAGCTTTGGTAGTCGTATTGCTTGAGCGGAATCTTTTCGCCAGTGATCGGCGACTGCATCAAAGAATCGGCGACGATTCGTGCCAAGGCTTCCCGGCCATCGGTGTCCTTCGACAAAACCTCGAGATGGCCATTGGCAGGCTCATAGGTGATGTGCGATGAAACAGCCCGAACAACCTCTTGGGATACAAGTTCGCTCGCCTGGACACAATCGATAATTTCGGGGGGCCGGTTGTGGTGGACGCTGATCTGATAGAGGTCGACCTCCTCTCCGGTTTGCGTGTCAGGACGCAGCCGCTTGAATACCTGAACCGCGACCGAGTCGATCTCGCAGCCCAATTCCTCCGCAACAGCATGGTGGAACGCCTGCCGGGAAGGCTCATCCTCAAGAACGGAAAGATCCTTGGGGGCAATGAATCCCGAGTAGCACGAGGCACTCTGCCGAAAAACGTCGGCCTGTCGGGCGTTCATCGCTTCATCAAACAGGGTCGGCGCATTGATGTGCAACCACAATGCGCGCTCGTACTGGTTGCGAATCCCTGCGAATGCTTCCTGGTCTTTCGGATCGAAAATGTCATCACGAAAACCTTCAATAACGTCTTGTCCGGCTCCGTCTGACAGCAGGACAATACGCTCAGCAACTTCTTCGATGCGCTGCCGATGATTGATGTCGAGCCCGGAGAGAACAGTTTCCATTTCTGCACGTTGATCACGCTTGGTCTGCTTCTTGTCCAGTGCAGGCATGGTCAGTTCGAACTCCTCGACCATGAATTCACGAAATACTGCCGGCGGCAGATGGCCGAGCAGCTTGGACAGGTTTTCTGCATCATTCATCGACATACCCCTTTATAAAGGTGAGGATCGGGT
>CAYMYD010000245.1:0-3897 GCA_964394535.1 uncultured Propionivibrio sp.
GCCGTGATGCTCGCTGCCAGCCGTTCTCCGACCGGCCGTCCGGTGATCTCGCCGAGCATCGTCTTGCGTGACATGCCGGCCAGAAGTGGCAGGCCCTCAGCAGCGGTTTCGTCCAGGCGCGCCAACAGGGCCAGATTGTGTGCTAGCGTTTTGCCGAAGCCAAACCCCGGATCGAGCAGCAAGCGTTCATGCGCGATTCCGGCCGCTTTGGCGACTTCCACCCGTTCGCACAGGAAAGCGCGCACCTCGGCGACAACGTCGGTATAGACAGGCGCGTGCTGCATGGACAGTGGCTCGCCCTGCATGTGCATCAGGCAGACCGCGCAATCGCTCGCCGCCACGGCTTCCAGCGCGCCCGGCTGACGCAGCGCGCAGATGTCGTTGATGATCGACGCGCCGTGAGCCAGCGCGGCGCGCATGACCTCGGGCTTGTAGGTATCCACTGAAATCGGCACAGCACAATCGCCTAGCGCGTCGAGCACCGGCAACAGGCGTTCCAGCTCTTCGTCAAGCGGCGTGGGAATCGCGCCAGGACGTGAGGATTCCGCGCCCAGATCAAGAATATCGGCCCCGGCGGCAAGCTGTTGCCGGGCATGGGCAATCGCCCGCGCCGTATCGGCGGCAATCCCGTCACCGGAAAAGGAATCCGGCGTCAGATTGACGATGCCCATGATCAACGGGCGATCAAGCTTGAGGCGATAGGGGCCGCAATGAAGCATGAGGATTAGTGATGGGACATGAAACGCAAGCCACTTACCAGCTTTTTTGGCTCACGTTTCATCCGGGCTTCAGGCCGTTGCCGTGGCGCTCGGCGCGGCATCAGGTGGCGGCGTTTCCTCGGATTGCACGTTCCTCACCTGCGGTTCCTTGGGCGGACGCGGGGGCTGGCCGGCCATGATGTCGTCGATCTGGTCGGCGTCGATGGTTTCCAACTCCAGCAGCGCCTGGGCCATTGCCTCGACCTTGTCGCGGTTTTCTTCGAGGATTTTTCTGGCCAGACCATACTGCTCATCAATGATGCGGCGTATTTCAGCATCAACCTTCTGCATCGTCGCTTCGGAAACGTTCTTGTGCGTCGTCACCGAGCGGCCAAGGAAGACTTCACCTTCATTCTCGCCATAGACCATCGGCCCGAGGGCGTCGGACATGCCGTAGCGCGTCACCATGTCGCGCGCCATCTGCGTTGCACGCTCAAAATCGTTGGAAGCGCCGGTGGTCATCTGGTTCATGAACAGTTCTTCGGCGATGCGCCCACCGAAGAGGACGGCGATGCGGCTCATCAGATAGACGCGGTCGTAGGCGTAGCGGTCTTCTTCCGGCAACTGCATGGTCAGGCCCAGAGCGCGGCCACGCGGGATGATCGTTACCTTGTGCACCGGGTCGGATTTCGGCACCAGCTTGGCGACGACGGCATGACCGGATTCGTGATAGGCGGTGTTGCGCTTTTCTTCCTCGTTCATCACCATGCTGCGCCGTTCGGCACCCATCATGATCTTGTCCTTGGCCTTCTCGAAATCTTCCATGTCGACCAGGCGCTTGTTGCCACGGGCGGCAAAGAGTGCGGCTTCATTGACCAGATTGGCGAGGTCGGCTCCGGAGAAGCCGGGCGTGCCGCGGGCGATGATGTCGGCCTTGACGTCCTGATCAAGCGGCACCTTGCGCATGTGCACGATGAGGATCTGTTCGCGGCCCCGGATGTCGGGCAGCGGCACGACCACCTGCCGGTCAAAGCGGCCCGGACGCATCAGCGCCGGATCGAGCACGTCAGGGCGGTTGGTGGCGGCAATCACGATGACGCCGCTTGAACCCTCGAAGCCGTCCATTTCGACCAGCATCTGATTCAGCGTCTGCTCGCGCTCGTCGTTACCCCCACCGAGGCCCGCGCCCCGCTGACGGCCAACGGCGTCGAGTTCGTCGATGAAGATGATGCACGGCGCGTGTTTCTTGGCATTCTCGAACATGTCACGCACCCGCGCCGCGCCGACGCCGACGAACATTTCAACGAAATCGGAGCCGGAAATCGAGAAGAACGGCACCTTGGCTTCACCGGCAATGGCTTTGGCCAGCAGGGTTTTACCCGTTCCCGGATTGCCGACCAGCAGCACGCCCTTTGGAATGCGCCCGCCGAGCTTCTGGAACTTGGTGGGATCGCGCAGGAATTCGACCAGTTCGGAAACCTCTTCCTTCGCCTCGTCGCAACCGGCGACATCGGCAAAGGTGATGCTGTTCGAGGATTCATCAAGCAGGCGCGCCTTGCTCTTGCCGAACGAGAAGGCCCCGCCCTTGCCACCGCCCTGCATCTGGCGCATGAAGAACACCCAGACGCCGATCAGCAGCAACATCGGGAACCAGCTGACGAACAGGTTCATCAGGAAGGATTGCTCTTCTTCCGGTTTGGCCTCGACCTTGACCCCGTATTTGAGCAGGTCGGAAACCATCCACAGATCGGGCGGCGCATAGGAAGTGATCTTTCGACCATCGTTGGTCGTCGCCTTGAGCACCCGCCCTTCGATCACCACCTTGGTAATCGAGCCATGCGTCACCTCGTCCATGAACTGCGAGTATTCCATCGTCGGTTGCAGCGGCTGGCGGGTATTGAACTGATTGAAGACCGTCATCAGCACCAGACCGATCACCAGCCACACCGCCATATTTTTGAACATGTTATTCAATGCGAGACCTCTTCCGTAAGCCCCTTGATCCTCACCGGGGCGAAGGCATGTAAAAGTTTGTATTCTAAACCGTATTGCTTGTTTCAGGCAGAATCGCCCGGATTTCCTTGACGCAAACCGCGTCCCAGCAAATAAACCTCGGCACTGCGATCGCGCGAAGCCTCCGGTTTGCGTGTTGTCACGGTCTTGAAAGTCTGGCGCATTTCACGCACGAAATCCTCGTAGCCGTGACCTTGGAACACTTTGACCAGAAAAGCGCCTTCCGGTTTCAGCCACTCGCGGGAAAAGGCCATGCCCAACTCGGCCAGATGCATCACCCGCGCCTGATCGGACAGGGGCACCCCTGAGATATTGGGGGCCATATCGGAAAGTACAAGCCCGACACGCTGTCCGGCAAGCAAATTTTCCAGCGCTTGCAGCACGCTTTCCTCACGGAAATCACCCTGAATGAAATCGACGCCGTGGATCGGCGCCATATCGAGCAGATCCAGCGCAATGACGCGCCCCTGCCCTTTCATCCGCTGCACCGCCACCTGCGACCAGCCGCCGGGTGTCGCGCCGAGGTCGACCACCACCTCGCCGGGGCGGATCAGCCGATCCCGGTCATCCATTTCGATCAGCTTGAAGGCCGCACGGGAACGATAGCCCTGCGCCTTGGCCTGTTGCACGAAAGGGTCATTGACATGCTCACGCATCCACGCCTTGCTTGTTCTGGTACGTTTCATCGCTTCAAACCCTGTAGAATGCCAGCTTTCTCAAGATACTCCCTCCATGCTCGCCATCACCACCGAACAACGCCGCGCCCTGCGCGCCCAGGCCCATCCCCTGCACCCGCTGGTCATGATCAGCCAGAACGGACTCTCCGACGCGGTTCTGCGTGAAATTTCGCGCAGTCTCGACAGCCACGAGTTAATCAAGATTCGTGTTTTCAGTGACGAGCGCGAAGTGCGTGAAGCCTATCTCACGGAAATCTGCGAAAAACTTGGCGCTGCGCCGGTACAGCATATCGGCAAACTGCTGGTTGTCTTCCGTCCGGCACCCGCGCAGAAACCGGCTGCCGCCACGAAAAAACCACGCTTGGCCCTGCGCAGCACCAAGCGCAGTTATCAGAACTGAAGCTTCTGACAGTGGGCGCAAGTTGCGCCTTACTCGTAGCGCACATCGACCAGCTCATATTCCCGCAAGCCGCCCGGTGTCTGCACCTGCGCGATGTCACCGGCGTGTT
>CAYMYD010000246.1:0-3875 GCA_964394535.1 uncultured Propionivibrio sp.
CCGCTCAGGCCCAGGAAGCGGAATAACTGCTTGCGTACACCGGACTCGTGCGGGCGCACGGCACAGTTGCAGACGCTGACCGGCATCGCTTCCCCGGCAGGTTCTGGCGCTGCCTGCTGCAAGGCCGCCAGCAGGGTGGTGTGCGTGGTGCGGGAACAGTCGTAGTGCACGATGAGGGAAGCGCAGGCGGCATTGATGCGAACCTTGAGCACGCCCTCCAGAGCCGAGCATTGTGCGCCAGCGTCGGTAATCTGGCGAACGGGCGAGATTTTCAGACGAAGCCGTCCGGGGATCTGGTGGCGGATGCGGTAAGAGAAGCTCATACGGTCTTTTCCATCATGAAAACAGGCAGCGAGGAGTCTAATGCAAATGATTCTCGCTAGCAAACCTTGTTGAGTTTGAACGAATTTGAAGTGATCAAAAAAATCACTTGCTCTTGAGAATGGTTGTTAATAAAATCCTCCACCCATAGGAATGAGAGATTTGGCATCTGTTGATTCGCGCGTGATGTCGGGGAGAATGTGGCATGGAATGTAATCAACCGGGTGCGGGCCGCACCACGCTGGATCACGCGCAGATCGGTCAGGCCTTGACCATTCTGAGCGTGCGCGTTCCGAAAACGTCGGGAGAGTGGGAGCGCTGGCTGGAGGAGATCGGCTTTGTTCCGGGCGAGCGGGTGGAGTTGTTGGCGCGTGCCATGCCCGGCGGTGATCCCCTGGCGATTCGTGTCGGGCAGTCGACTTTCGCACTGCGTTGCGCCGAAGCGGCGTGTATCGAAGTCATGCCGATGAGCACCCAAGGAGCGCAAGCATGAGCGAGGCAACCATTCACCTGCATCCGGCGGGGCGCCTGCTGGCGCTGGTGGGCAATCCCAATTGTGGCAAGACAGCCCTGTTCAACCGGCTGACTGGCAGTCATCAGAAAGTCGGAAATTACGCTGGTGTCACCGTCGAGCGCAAGGAAGGGCGTTTTTCCACGCCCGAGGGCAAGAACATCCGCATCCTCGATCTGCCGGGTACCTATAGTCTTTTCCCGCGCTCGGTTGACGAGCAGGTGACCTGCGACGTGCTGTTTGGTCAGGCGCAGGGCGAGAAGCGGCCCGATCTGGTGGTCTGCGTCGTTGATGCCACCAATCTGCGCCGAAATCTGCGTCTGGTGCTGGCTTCGAAGCGTCTTGGTCTGCCCTGTGTCCTCGCGCTGAACATGAACGATCTGGCCGAAAAGCGCGGTATCCGTATTGATCCCCGCGCACTCTCCGCCGAGTTGGGTCTGCCGGTGGTTTGTACGGTGGCGATTCAGGCCAATGGCGTTGATGACCTGATCCGGCTGTTTGACGACGCCAACGTCTGGCAATCGGCGACGCCCCTGACCGAAGTGCAGGAAGATCTGGTACACCAGCAAGGCGATCATGAAACCGTGCGCCGCATCCTGCAAAAGCTGGGGCTGGATGAAATCATTCCGCATACACCGAGTGACCGCATCGACCGGGTCGTCCTCAATCCGGTATTTGGCCCGATTTTACTGGCGACTGTCCTGTTTCTCGTTTTCCAGGCCGTATTTGCCTGGGCCAGTGTCCCGATGGATCTCATCGAGGCCGGCACGGGGGCGCTGGGCAAGCTGGCGGGCGAACATCTTGCCGATGGGTGGTTCAAGAGCCTGATCGTCGATGGTGTGATTGCCGGGGCAGGTGGGGTACTGGTGTTTCTGCCGCAAATCCTGATCCTGTTTTTCTTCATCATCGTGCTGGAAGAATCCGGCTACCTGCCGCGCGCGGCCTTTCTGCTCGACCGCCTGATGGGCTGGGTAGGTTTGTCCGGACGCTCATTCATCCCGATGCTGTCATGTTTTGCCTGTGCCATTCCGGGCATCATGGCCGCACGCACCATCGCCAATCAGCGTGACCGTCTGGTGACGATCATGATTGCCCCGCTGATGACCTGTTCGGCGCGTCTGCCGGTTTATACCCTGCTGATCGGGGCCTTCATTCCTTCGGAAAACGTCTGGGGGATTTTCGAGTTGCAGGGACTGGTGCTGTTTGGCCTGTATCTGGCCGGAATTTTCGGTGCCATGGCTGTTGCCTGGGTGCTCAAGCGTTTTACCGCTGCCGGACGTGAAACACGGCCGCTGATGATGGAGTTGCCGACCTACCACCTGCCGACAGTCACCAATGTGGCCATCGGTCTGTGGCAGCGCGGTTCCATCTTCGTCAAACGGGTGGGCGGCATCATCATGCTGCTCAGCATCTCGCTGTGGTTCCTCGCCAGTTACCCGGCAGCACCGGAAGAGCCGACGATGTCAGCCATCGAATACAGCTATGCCGGAAAAATGGGCAAGGCGCTGGCGACGGTGTTCGAGCCTATCGGCTTCAACTGGCAGATCAGTGTGGCACTGGTTCCCGGCATGGCCGCCCGCGAAGTCGTTGTCGGTGCGCTGGGGACGGTCTATTCGCTGTCCAGCGGCGAAGGTGCCGACAAGGAAGAAGCGGAACAGGCCCTGAAGCCGGTGCTGACCGAGAACTGGAGTCTGGCAACCGCCTTGTCTCTGCTGGCCTGGTTCGTCTTTGCCCCGCAATGCCTGCCGACGCTGGCCGCAGTCAAACGTGAGACCGGAAGCTGGTTGATGCCGCTGCTGATGGCCGGGTATCTGTTCGGCCTCGCTTATCTGGCCGCTTTCATCACTTACCGGACAGCCCTTGGCTTCGGTTTGGGCTGATCTCGGCACCATCGCTACCGGCAGGGTTCTCCACATCGCAGCCCAGGGACGCTCCAGCGTCCCGGCAGCGCAGCGCCCGACGCGGCGTGTCACACCCATGACGCAGGAGCGTCAAACCATCCGTTCCCACGCAGGAGTGTGGGAACGATCAGCGATTCAGACCAGGCTTTTGTTGACGGCATTGTTCTTCATGCCTAATATACCCCATAGGGGTATATGGTAACCAAGGGAGAAGGCGATGCGTGAATGTATGAATGTGGAGGCGGTTGTTGCCCGTCTGAAAAGAATCGAGGGGCAGGTGCGCGGCATCATGAACATGGTGCAGAACGATGTGCCTTGCGAGGACATCCTGGTGCAGATCGGTGCAGCCAAGTCGGCGCTGCACAAGACGGGACAAAAAATTCTGGAAGGGCATCTGCACCATTGCGTGCTGGACGGCATTGCCGAAGGCGACGTCGAAAACACCTTGCAGAAACTGGCGAAGGCGATCGAGCAGTTTTCACGCATGGGCTAGCGCAAACAGGCGAAAAGCCTAGTGCCGCAAAGGCTCAGAGGACCGCAAAGGAAAACCGGGATGTGTCCGTTGGACAGGAAAGGGACTTTGCCTTTTTTTGTGTCCTTCGCGTCTTTGCGCCTTTGTGGTGAAAAACATTGGTTTCATCTTCTGTGGTGGCTGATGTCATGAAACGGGGCGGGGCAAAATGGAAGCGATTAAGGCGCTGATCGGTGACGAGCAAAGAAGGCACCTGCTGCTGGCGATTGTTGGCGGATTTTCACTCGTATTCAGTTTTTTTGGCTGGCAGGGTGCCCTGCCTTTTGATGCGGCATGGTTTGCCATCGTGCTTTGTGGCTGGCCCATTCTCCAGGGTGCGGTAGTCGGGCTGGTGAGCCACTTCGACATCAAGGCCGACGTGCTGGTGGCCATGGCGCTGGTGGCGGCGATCTGTATCGGGGAAATCTTCGCGGCGGGCGAGGTGGCCTTCATTATGTCACTCGGTTCACTGCTCGAAGAACGTACCGTGCGCAAAGCCCGAGAAGGCATCGAATCCCTGGTGAACATGACGCCCCGCAGCGCGCGCATCGTGCGGGACGGCGGTGAAGTGGTGGCTCCCGCCGAGGCGGTGAATATTGGCGACGTGCTGCGTGTGCTTCCCGGCGAGAGC
>CAYMYD010000247.1:0-3853 GCA_964394535.1 uncultured Propionivibrio sp.
TTGCCTTGAGCGTGTTGGCGATGCTGGTGTTGAATTGCGAGGCAAAGTTGTACGTAGCGTCGGCATGCAGCCCTTCGATGACCAGGATGTTGGCGTTCTGGCTGGCCTTCATGCACGAAGCGACGATATCTTCAAGCAGATCGGCGGTCTGGTTGGAGGCAATCCGTTCGGCAACGGCATCCAGCGGAATCGAATCGGGCGAATCGGTTTTGAAAATCTGGCGGCTGAAAGCGCAGGAGCGGTCATTGATTTCCTGGGCCACCGGTTTGGCAAAACCGACTTCGACGCCAAGGCGTTGCAAGGTGCTGACAATACCGAGGGCGATCGAGGTCAGGGCGACATCCTGTTGAACCGGAACGACCAGAAAGGCTTGTGTTTTACGCTGGCTCATGAGATTTCCTAGAAAGGGATGGGAAAAACCGATTATGCCCCTTCGCTGGACAGGGATAAAGCCCTGCGCTTTCCGTTCGGCCTGTTTTTCCTTCTCAATCCGGCCCGGTGGTGGTAGCTTCTGCCCTTTCTTCCCGGGCGAATTCATGTTTCCGCTGAAAATCTCTCGTGTTATCCGGGCCGTGCTATGCGGCGCAGGGCTTTGCTTGGCATCTGCCAGCAGTTTTGCCGCGCCGCCGACGGTCGAGGTGCTCAGTGCCGAATTCGGCATTTTCGACGCGTCCAATCCGCAGGAGATGACATTCGAGCCGACGCGTGTTGTCCCGCATCGCACGGGGCAGCGCTATGGCTGGGTGATCGAACTGCGCACCACGCAACGCAGCGTCAGTGTCAGCGAGGAATACCTGCTGCCTTCACAGCTGGAAGCGGCAAGCAAGGGGGACTCTGTGCTGATTCCTCTGGAGCGACGCAATCAGGTCAGCCAGCGGCATCTGGTGCCGGTTGACGGGCAGATTTTCGGTGAGTGGGAAATTGGCCCCGGCGAACCGCCGGGGCAGCGGCACCTTCAGGTGTTGATCGAGGGCCGGGTTGCCGCCAGTTTTGAATACGAGGTCAAGGCGCTACCCGGCGGGCGGTGAGCGGAGCCTGTCCCCGGTCGCCTGCTCAATGAGCAACCAGCGGCTTGGCGTCACCGGCATGTTTCTTGGCCTGCTTTTCCGCCTTTTTTTCCTTGGTGGTCTTGGCAGGCTTTTTCTTGCTTTCCTTGACAGCATCTCTCGATTTGGCCATGACTGATCTCTCCAGAAGACACCCCATGTCGGGTGAGGTTGACTATACGCCGGAAAGTGGTGTCGGGATGCGCTCCGGCTCGCACCAAGCAAACACTTATCACCATGATCAGAAATAGTGATTTGCCAGATACACAGCAGTCCTTTATGGTGCCAATCAGTAGTAAAGAGCCGGTCGTTGATGGGTGAGGCGGCGTGCGTGCCGGTGCCTGGCCGATGACCATCCTTTCGTAACACAGTTGATTCAGGGAGTCCTCCATGCGCTTCAAGAAACTGTTCTCGCTTTGTTCCGTTGCCCTGCTGGCGGGCAGTCTTTCCTTTGCCGCCAGTGCCCAGCAGAAGCTCTACATCTACACCTCGATGAAAGAGTCGCTGGTTGGCGAACTCAAAACGGCATTTGCCAAGAAACATCCCGACATCAAGATCGACTTCCAGTCCGCCGGCGCGGGCAAGCTGATGGCGAAAATTGCCGCCGAGCGCGAATCCGGGAAGATCCTTGCCGACATGATCTGGACCAGTGAGGTGCCGGATTTCTACCAGATGAAGGCCAACGGTCTGTTGCTGCCCTATATCCCGTCAGAGATCAAGGCGCTGGTGAATCCGCTGCCGGATTACGACGGCTCCTTTACCGCCGTGCGCCTCGGGACGCTGGCGATTGCCTACAACACGCGCTTCATCAAGGAACCGCCCAAATCCTGGGATGACCTCAAGAAACCGGCCTACAAGGGTGCCTTCGGCATCGCCAACCCGGCGCTTTCCGGCACGGCGTACATGAGCGTTGCGGTGCTGGTCAAGGCCTTTGGCTGGGAGTATTTCGAGGCGCTGCGGGCTAACGGCGCGAAGATGGGCAAGGGCTCCGGTCAGGTGATCGACGATACGGCCTCCGGTGACCTGGTGGCGAGCCTCGCCGTCGACTACATCACGCTCGGCAAGATCGAAAAGGGCGCTTCGATGAACATCGCCTATCCGCCCGAGATGCTGGTGATTCCCAGCCCGGTGGCGATTTTCAAGAGTAGCCCGAACATCGACGCAGCGAAAAAGTTTGTGGACTTCCTGGTGTCGAAGGATGGTCAGTCGATCATCGCCAATGAAGGCACGCTGCCGGTTCGCGCCGACGTGAAACTGCCCGAACGCTTCAAGCAGCTTCCCTCGGTCGATGAAGCCGCCAAACGTGCGCTGAAGATCGACTATCAGGCGATCATGGCCGAGAAGGAAGCCACAGTGAAGAAGTTCAGCGATCTCATGCAGAAAAAGTGATGATCTGACATGGCCAGCATTGAAATCAGGAATGTCGGCAAACAGTACGCAGGTCGGAGTATTCTCTCCGACCTGTCACTGGCGCTGAATGACGGCGAGTGTTTTACCCTGCTCGGCCCGTCCGGGTGCGGCAAAACCGTTCTTCTACGGTTGATTGCTGGTTTTGAAACACCGGATAGCGGCAAGATTCTGATCGGCGACGAAGTCGTCGCCGATGCCGCGTCCTCACAGGCACCGCTGCCGCCGGACAAGCGCAGTCTGGGGATTGTCTTCCAGGACTATGCCGTGTGGCCGCACATGACGGTTTTCGACAACATCGCCTATCCGCTGAAACTGGCGAAGGTGGAGGCCGGGCAACTCCAGGCACGAACCCTGCGTGCGGTCGAACTGGTTGGGCTGACCGGGCTGGACCAGCGTTTCCCCTCGCAGCTTTCGGGTGGGCAGCAGCAGCGGGTGGCCTTGGCCCGGGCGCTGATTTCCGAGCCGCAAATCCTGCTGCTCGACGAACCGCTGAATAACCTCGATGCCAATCTGCGCGAGGAAATGCGCTTCGAGATCAAGGCGCTACAGCAGAAAACCGGCGTGACGATCTTTTATGTGACGCACGATCAGGAAATCGCGCTGGGAATCGCCGACCGCATCGCGGTGATGGATGAAACCGGCAAGCTGCGGCAAATTGGCACGCCGGAAGATATTTACGAGCGGCCGAGCGATGATTTTGTCTTCCGCTTCCTGGGCATCGCCAACTTTTTGCAGGTGCGGCGCGAAGGAGAGGCATGGCTGCTCGGTGAAACCCGGGAACCCTGGGTCGGGCAAATGCCGGACAAGGCGGGAACGATCATGACCGCCGGTTTTCGCCCCAGCGATGTCGATCTGTCGCGAGCTGGAGAGGGGCTGCCGGGTACCATCCGGCGCGCCAGTTTCCTCGGTGCGCAGTTCGATTACCTGATCGAAATTGCCGGAACGATGATCCGCGCCGCCCTGCCCAGCCATGAATGTCTGGCCCGCGATCTGATGTTCAACGAAGGCGATCCCTGCCGGGTTCATCTGGCCAGTGTCCAGTGGTTCGAAGGGAAGATCGACAGCGCGGAAAAGGTTTAAGGGCAGTGAGGAGTGAGGAGTGAGGAGCAAGCCCCTCACTCCCTCCTCGTCTCGCTCATCACTCATCACTCCTCATGGAATTTGGTCATGACGACGTTACGAAAAAAATCGAGCTTCGGTACGCCCGAACTGCTCTTCATGCTCTCGGTCGGCGTGCTGGTGGTGGTCGTTGCCGTCCCCATGCTGCTGATCTTTTTCAATGCCTTCTGGGTCGATGGTCACTTCAACATCGCCGACGTGCTGGGGGTGCTGCGGCGCAAGGAAACCTATGAGGCGCTGCTGAATTCGCTGATTCTGGCCGGTGGCGTGACGATCAC
>CAYMYD010000248.1:0-3846 GCA_964394535.1 uncultured Propionivibrio sp.
CGGATCATCGGCGGCAGACCGGAAGACAGGTGCAGGTCGGAAGCCTTGTTCTTGACGCTGAAAGCTAAGAGTTCGGTAATGTCCATCGCTTCATCCTCATGGCTGTCCGGGGGCGATGCTATACTTCCGGCCTCCGGGAAAGCCCTGATTATGACTACAATTTCCGACAAGCTGCAAGCCGTTCTCGCACGCATCGCCGACGCCACCCGGAAATCCGGGCGCGAAGCGGGTACAACCGCCCTGCTGGCCGTCAGCAAGACTTGGCCCGCCAGTGCGGTGCGCGAAGCGGCAGCCGCAGGGCAGCGCGCTTTTGGCGAAAACTACGTGCAGGAAGGTGTCAGCAAGATCGAGGCGCTTGCCGACCTTGAGCTGGAGTGGCATTTCATCGGCCCGCTGCAGGGCAACAAGACGCGGCTGGTGGCGGAAAACTTCGCCTGGGTGCATTCGCTCGACCGCCTGAAGATCGCCGAGCGCCTGTCCGCGCAACGGCCAACCCACCTGCCGCCCTTGCAGGTCTGCCTGCAGGTGAATGTCAGCGGCGAGGAAAGCAAGAGTGGCGTTGAACCCGACGCGGCCCTCGCGCTGGCCCAGCAGATCGCCGCACTACCCCGCCTCAAGCTGCGCGGCCTGATGTGCATTCCCGAACCGACGGACGATTTTGCCGAGCAATGCGCGGCTTTCCGCCGTCTGCAACAACGATTCACGCAGCTCAAGGATAGCGGCCTGCCGCTCGACACCCTGTCGATGGGCATGTCGCACGACCTTGAAGCGGCCATTGCCGAAGGCGCGACGCTGGTGCGCATCGGCACGGCCATTTTTGGAGAAAGAGCATGAACATCACTTTTCTCGGCGGCGGCAACATGGCCAGCGCGCTGATCGGCGGCCTGCTCAACCAGGGCTTCCCGGCCGGACAACTGACCGTCATCGAAATCAGCGCCGAAGGCCGCGCGCGGCTGGAAGAAAAATTCGCAGTGCGCTGCTACGACGCAGCACAGGCGGATGCCCTCGCTTGTGACGTGCTGCTGCTGGCGGTCAAGCCACAGCAGATGCGTGCCGCCTGCGCTCCCCTGATGGGGCATCTCGATCAGCAGTTGCTGATCAGCATCGCCGCCGGACTGCGCCTGGCTGACCTGTCACGCTGGCTGGGTGGTTACGGCAAGCTGATCCGCGTCATGCCCAACACCCCGGCGCTGATTGGTGCCGGCGTCACCGGCCTGTTCGCCCTGCCCGGTGTCAGCGAGGACGAAAAACGCCAGGCCGAACAGGTCATGCAGGCTGTGGGCAGCACCGTCTGGGTTGACGACGAAAGCCGCATGGATGCGGTGACCGCCATCTCCGGCAGCGGCCCGGCCTACGTCTTTCTGTTCATCGAAGCCTTGCAACAAGCGGCCGGTGAACTTGGTTTCACGCCGCAGGCGGCGCGTCAACTGGCGCTTGATACCGTCCTGGGCAGCGCTCGCCTGGCCGCGCAATCGGCCGATCCGGCCAGCGTCCTGCGCGAACGGGTCACGTCCAAAGGCGGTACCACCGAAGCCGCGTTGCGCGTGATGGACGAACGCGCGCTGAAAGACATCGTCACCGCTGCCGCTGCCGCCGCCTGCGCCCGCAGTACGGAGCTGGGCGATCTCCTCGGCAAAGACTGAGCCCTTTCTGAATGCCATACCGATGACCCAAGCCCTGCTTTTCCTGATCGACTCGCTCGCCGCCTTTCTGACCATCCTGCTCTTGCTGCGCTTTTTGATGCAGTGGTTCCGCGTGTCTTTTGCCAACCAGCTTGGCAAGTTTGTCGTGCAGCTCACCAACTGGCTGGTGATGCCCTTGCGGCGGGTGCTGCCCGGCGTTTTCGGTCTCGATCTGGCCTCGTTGCTCCCGGCCATGCTGCTGCAGGCGCTGGTCGCCACCGCCTTCCTGAGCCTGTCCGCACTGCCGGTCGATCCGTCGCTGTTCGCCCTGCTCATCGCCCGACAGGCGCTGCTGGGGACGCTGCGCCTAGTCATCTACCTGCTGATCGGCGCGCTGATCCTCCAGGCCGTGCTTTCCTGGGTCAATCCATACTCGCCGCTGGGGCCGGTGGTGCATCAATTCACCCGGCCACTGCTGGCGCCGATCCAGCGTTTTGTCCCGCCCATCGCCAACATCGACCTCTCGCCGCTGGTCGCCATCCTGGCCTTGCAGTTGGTGCTGATCTTCGTCTGAGATGGAAAGCGACTGGCTGCACGAGGCGGATGGACGGGCCACCCTGACCCTGCACATCCAGCCCGGTGCGAAAAAAACCGAAGTGGTCGGCCTGCACGGCGACGCCCTGAAAATCCGCCTCGCCGCCCCGCCGGTCGACGGCAAGGCCAACCAGGCGCTGATCGGCTTCATTGCCGAGCGGCTCGACGTGGCAAAGTCCGCCGTCACGCTGAAAAGCGGCCTCAGCTCACGGCGCAAGGTGCTGGAAATTTGCCCGGCAAACGGCGATATCCGTCAGCGGCTCGTTTGACCTTGCATCCGCCTCCCGGGGTGCTGGTTTCAGGTTTAACGCAAAGGCGCAAGGATGGCAGAGGTTCAGGCTTATTGACTGTCCGTTGTGGCGGCAGGCTTCTTTGCCGATGCACGGGGAGCGCGTTTTTTCGTCGGCTTTTTGCCGGGTTTTTCGGCCTTTGGCGCTTCCACCGGCGAGTCCTTGGTGATCCAGCCCTTTTCCCGGTAATACTTGATGGCACCGGGGTGTAAGGGGGCCAGCTTGTTGTTGCCCGTCATCTCCAGCGGATTGAGGCCGGCAAGTGCCGGGTGCAATTTGCGGAATTCATCAAAGTTGTCAAAAATCGCCGATACCAGCGCGTAAACGGTGGCTTCAGGTACCTGCGAGGAGGTGATGAGGCTGGCGGTCACGCCGACGGTCCGGGTACTGGCCGGATTCCCCGGATAGAGACCGGCGGGAATCGTGGTCCGCGACAGGTAGGGGTATTCGCCGATCAGCTTGTCGATCTCCGGGCCGGTGATCGGTACCAGGCGGGCACCACAGGTCGTCGTCGGATCCTGGATGTTGGCGGCCGGGCTGCCGACAACGATTGCAAAACCGTCGATCTTGTTGCTGCACAGAGCGACGCCGTGCTCGTCGGACTTGTATTCGGTCAATTCCGCAAAATCCGCGGGGCTCATGCCGAAGGCCCCCAGCAGCAGGTCGACAGTCATTTTCGTGCCGGAACCGGGGGTGCCGGCATTGAAACGCTTGCCCCGGAAATCCTCGAATTTCTCGATTTTCGCTTCCTTGCGCGCCAGGACGTTCAGCGCCTCGGGATAGATCGAGAAAACCGTGCGCAAGCTGCCATGCGCGCCGTCGGCCTTGAACTGTGCCAGTCCCTTGTAGGCGTTGAACTGGATATCCGACTGCACCACGCCGAAATCGAGTGTTCCCGCCCGGACGGCATTGACGTTGTAAACCGAGCCCTCGCTGCTTTCCGCCGAGCACCGGAGGCCGAAACGGGCGCGTTCCTTGTTCACCAGGCGGCAGATGGCGCTTCCCGTGGCGTGATAAACGCCGGTCATTCCGGCGGTGCCGATGCTCACTGCCCGTGGCTGCACCGTAGCTGCCGGAGAGACCTGCGCAGCCCCCAAAAGCAACACCGCCGCAATGAATGAAAAGCGCTTCATGCCCTGACTCCCGTCACAAAATATCAAAACATCCCCCGTCCGGAGGAAGCAGACGAATTCTAAGGTGGGAAGGGGGATGGGGGAAGAGGGAAGAGGAGCCATTGGCGTTTTTCAAAATGTTATGCGCATAATTAGCGCTGTAATCATTCTGTAACTTTTATATAAAGGAGGCTCCATGTCTGATCACAACTTCACATCCGGCACCGA
>CAYMYD010000249.1:0-3836 GCA_964394535.1 uncultured Propionivibrio sp.
TACGAGCAACCGCACCACACTGGTTATCGCCCATCGCCTATCGACCATCGAACAGGCGGATATCATCTTTGTCATGGATCAGGGGCGCATTGTCGAGCGTGGGAAACATGCCGAGTTGCTGGCGGCAGGTGGGCATTACGCCAAATTGCACGCCATGCAGTTTCATCATGATAACGATAGGAATCCAGCACCCACCGAATAAACAATTTTCGCAATAATAACAACTGATCGGGCTTCAATGGATTGGAGAATATGAGAATATCAATCAGAGATAAGTACGTATCAATCATGCTAAGAAAGCATGATTGCAAATTTGGTAGTGGCATAAGCACGCTCAGCAAGAAAGCCAGACTGATCATCGAACAAAACGTCAAACTGGGGTGTGTTGAGCTCTTTGGTCATGACTTGCATGTCGGTGCTTATACCTATATCAGAAGTGGTTGTGAGTTACATGCCATCGAAAGAATCGGGAGATTCTGCTCCATTGCAAACAATGTAATCATCGGCTTGGCCAAGAATACACATCCGATGCACTGGTTAAGCACATCCATTTTTAATGGTAAGGCGTATGGCCAGTTTCTACAAGACTTGGAGAGTAACCCAGCGTCAATTGGGCATGATTGTTGGATTGGCCGTGATGTTCTCATCATGGAGGGCGTCAAGATAGGGAATGGTGCTATTATTGGCGCACGTTCGGTTGTAATTGCCGACGTCCCCCCTTATGCTATTGTGGTGGGGACACCAGCAAGAATCATCCGCTACCGATTTGACGAAGGAATGATCCATCGCCTAGAAAAAATTAAATGGTGGAATTACCCGGCAGAGTACTTGCTAGCATTGGATTTTTCAGATATAAAAAAGTGCGTTGAAGAACTCGAAAAAACTCCAGGATCAGCTAGGGCAACATACAGGGAAATATGCTTGACTAGAGAAGGCATGAGTATCCTTGATCAGTAACTTCACACCCTACGCCAGATGTTCGTCCAGCCATCGGTACAACACCGATGTTTCCGGCCAGTTGGCGAGAAAACGTGCCCGGTCACGACGCCAGGCGCGTTGCCAGCCCACTGACGAGGCATGCCAGCGCATACCATCAAGATCAATAACAAAAACCCGGTCGTTGTGCCACAGGAGATTGGTCGCCTTCAAATCCCCGTGCGAGATCCGCATGGCGCGCAGGGCATCGAACAGCATCAACAAGCTGTGTGCCTCGGCCTCTCCGGGTGGCGCCTCGGGAGACAGGTGCTCCAGCAGGTTTTTCCCCGGGCAGAACGCATTGATCAGAAAGGCACGGCGGCGTATCGGGCCGATGCGTTCCTCGCATAGTGCCAGTGGCGCAGGCGTGGCAATGCCCAGATGCAGCAGCATATGGCCCGCACGCCAGGAATGCCAGGCACGGCTGGGGCGACAGGCACGCGACAGGGCATGCAGGGCGCTCTTGAGGTTATAGCGTTTGATGACTAGTTCATGCCCTGCGAAACTAACACGTGCCACACTACAAGTGCCACCATCCTTGTATTTATGCCCCCCATCGACAAGCTTGTCCCGGTTTTCCAGCAGGGCGGATAGCCAGACCGCTTCTGTGCGTAACATGGCGACCAGTTCTCCGGTGGTTTGTTGCACCAGAAACTGGGTGCAATTCCGCCCGGTTTTGGACAAAAACTTCCTCAGCCGCTTCTGCCTGGCCTGTTGAACGGCTTTTGCCAGTTCGTCTGCTTTGTAGACCGGCCCGGTATAGAAGCTGAGCAGTCGCCCTTGTTGGCCATCCCAACTGATCGGAAGTTGTGCCAGCAGCAAGGCCAGATTGGCCTGCGTCTGCCGCCCATTGCCGGAAACGGCATGCACTGCGTCGCCATCAATCACATAAAGCCTGCCTGCGTGGCGAAGGAAGTTGGAAAGATGCACATCCTCGTGAATCAGGCCTGCCGCATGCATTTGCCCTAACAAGGCAAATGCCGACTGCAGGCATTGTTCTTGCAGGACATGACCGGACGGAAGATGTTGCAAGGTTTCCCATTCATCGGCCAGACTCTTCGCATCAATCAGAAATTCGCTGAGTACCGCGTGACCTCCTGCATGCAGACGACTGGATAGCAGCAGTTTTGGTGTCGGCAAGGCGGCTGCCTGCATGGCCTGTACGCCTTGCGTTTCCCGGGCGGCATGCTGGGCGCTGTCAGTAGAAATGAACAGCTTGGCCAGTACCCTTCGCCCCTTCCAGTTTCCCTCGCCAACAATCCGTTTGCCGGGAAGGATGCGCAACAGGCGCTCAATACGCAACTCGGTACCGTCTTCCAGGGCAATACGGAAAGGCGCCGTGGGTGTGCGTCCTTGCCTGCCGAGCATCGCAGCGGTTGCCAAAAGGGAAGGAATTACTTCGTCCATTTTGTAGTTTCAAGCTTTTTCCGCAAACTTGCGCAGATAGCGTTGTCGTAAATGTCTGGCTTCACTCTCAAGCTGCTGGAGGCATTCGGCTTCATCGCGCAGGACAAGTCGTAGCGGCCGGTCAAAATACCCGCGCAGGAAACGCCAACAGTCGCGCCGGGTCAGGCCGATATCCAGCGCCGAAAAATACAGGCTGGCGAGATCCTTGTCACGCCAGCGCCGAGGCGTTGCAGTGCGGATTTGCGCGCGGTGCAGGTCGATCAGCGAGAGTTTCAGGTTTTCCGGCGTCGGTGCCGGGTCAAGGTGCAGCAAAAAATGGCAGAGATAGAAGTCACGGTGATTGACACCACCCTGATGCATTTTTCTCGCCATTTCTGCTACGCGGCGGATCAATGCCTGCTTGAGTGGCAGCGGTGGCGGATTTCCCGGCCAGTCGCGGCAGAAATCCTCAAGGCTGATCGTCGGCTTGAGCTCTTCGGTGATGATGAAGGAATGCTGTGTCGCCGGATGACGACCGCGCCGCCCGAAAGCGACGCCGTGCATGGTATCGACGCCCAGTTGCGCCAGGCGGTGGATCGCCTGCCATTCATTGGCCGCACCGAGCACCGGCAGGCGCAGGCAGAGCAGGTTCTTGATGATTTCACCCCAGCCAACGCCGCGATGAATCTTGACGAAATAGCTTTGCCCGCCAACTTCGGTACGCAGGGTACGTCGTGCCTCCAGTTCACGAAAGACTTCACCCTGCAATGCCTCGACGGCTACAAAGGGATCACGTCCAGCCCAGAGTGAACGGAACGGTTCTTCGAGGTGGTTCTCCGAAGGCAGGATGTTCAAGCAGGCTTTCATGCCCATTTTCTCGCTGGCTTCACGTCAAAGCTCCCGCAGAATCAGTTCGGCCGCCCGTTCGGCATTGCTATAAATGTCGGCGGTATCGGCAAAAGCCAGCGCCTTCGCCTGCCAGTATGCGCGTGCCTCCCGATCCGAAAGCATGTTCGCCAGGGTCGTATCCAGGCACTCCTGCACGAAGGGTTCGGCGATGACACAACCGGCTTCTGCTTCTTCAATGTAGTGCGCGTATCCGCAGACTGCGGTGGTCAGTACCGGCAAGCCAGCGACCAGGGCTTCGAGCAATACCGTGCCGGTATTTTCGTTGTAGGCCGGGTGAATCAACAGGTCGGCCCCGAGCAGGAAACGCGGAATGTCATTGCGTCCGGGCAGGATGGAAACCTGCGCCGCGAGCCCCAGTCCCTGGGCCTGTCGCTGAAATGGTGCAGGATCATCCTGGCCGATGGCGATCATCCGGGTACGCGATCTCAGGGCTTCCGGCAGGGCAGCGATCGCTTTCAAGCTGCGATCCAGTCCCTTGGTCTTGAAGCCGGAGCCGAGTTGCAGGAGCAGCAGCTCATCGCAGCCCAAGCCGAATTCCTGACGGAAGGCTGCACGAATCTCCGGTG
>CAYMYD010000250.1:0-3833 GCA_964394535.1 uncultured Propionivibrio sp.
CGCCTCTATCTCACCGAGATCGACCGCGACTTTGACGGCGACGCCTTCTTCCCGGGCATCCCGGCCGACGCATGGAAAGAAGTCTCCCGCAACAAGGGCGGTGAGGATTTTTCCTTCGTGATTTATGAGCGCCGCGGCTGAACCTGAAAACATCACCGCCAGGTCTGCAGGTACGATCCACGTAGTGTAATTGTACCTGCGCACTATATTCTTTCTGCCACAACCTCCATGCAGACGCGGTATCTTTCGCTGACACCATAACGTCGTGGAAGAAAACCATACTCTTTTAGCAGTGCATAGAGTCTGGAACGGCTGAAATTATGATAATGCTCGATTTCTCCCCAATAGGGATTGGCATTCTGCTTATTCATGGCTTCCCATAGAATGCTTTCTGAATTCGGCATTGAAATGAACAGCACTCCGCCTTTTTTGAGCAGTTTGTAAGCCGCCGCCAAGGCCTTGCCCGGATAAGGAAGATGCTCCAGGACATCCGCCATGCTGATCACCGCACATTCCTCATCAAGTACAAGTTCGGTGATATCCAGTCGGAACGCTTTGATGCCAAGCTGATTCATGATGTTGACATTGTCGGCGCGCAAATCCAGGCCAATCGGCGTAAAGCCAAACTCCTGGACAGTGAATAGCAGAGACCCATTGCCAAACCCAACATCAAGCCAACAGCCTTCTGCAGCAAAAGGAAGAACTTTTTCAATCATCCGGGCAGAAACCTGGCGGTAGTTTTCCAGATCCCCTCCTATCTTTTGCTGCGTATTGGTCTTGCTGAAAATTATTTTGCATGCTTCTTCCGCGTAATAACCTTCAGTAAAGACGTGCTCGCAATCCTGTCACTTGCTCCAGTTGATATCCTTTTTCAGCCGTACATCGTACAGCGGATGGCTCGAGCAATCGCCATGCTTGTAGGAAAATATATTTTTTGACGCACAAAGCGGGCAGGCAGAGTAAATAATTCTTTCATTCATTCCAAAACCCCCATAATCAATTCAATCCACCGTTGGCACGTCGAAATCCTCCGGCGGCAAACCGGCCTGGTGGCGCGCCCAGATCATCGTGTAGGCACGCTCCAGTTCACGCACACGACGTTCGGTACACAGCAGCCGCGAACCCTCGCGCTGAGCAACCTTCTGCCGCATGGCCTGATAATAAGCCGTGTCACTGGCCAGACGGCAAGCCAGCGCCTCGTAAGCCGCGCGGCTTTCAACCACCAGTTCGGGTACGCCATGTGCGGTGAGGCAACTGGCCGCCACCCGCGAAACAACGCGTTCACCGGGCAGGGTCAATACCGGCAGTCCCGCCGCCAAGGCCTCGATACAGGTGGTATGGGCATTGCAATACAGCGCGTCAAGGAACAAATCCGCCAGACGATAACGCGCCAGATGTTGTGCCGGAGCCAGTTTGCCCGTAAAAATCAGCCGCGCGCCATCAATACCGGCAGCGAGAGCCGCTGCACGCAGACGAGCCTCGCTGTGTCCCGTATCATCGTACAGCCACAGTACCGATTGCGGTGTCCGCTCCAGGATACGCATCCAGGAGGCAAAGCTTTCCGGATCGATTTTCCATGCTGCATTGAGGCTGCAAAAAACGAAGGCATTGTCCGGTAATCCATGCTCACCGCGTGATGACATGACCGTCGTCGGCGGTCGATCATCGCAAACATAAAGGCAATGCGGCAGATAGGCGATGCACTCCTGCCAGTACGGCCTTTCGCGCTCGGTGAGCACCGTCCGGTCAAGCAGCGCGTAGTCGATCCACGGCGCTCCGCTGGTTTGCAGATACGCAAGATGGCTGATCTGTACCGGTGCCGGACGCAGAGCCAAACTCGGCGCACGTGAATACAGCACATAGCCGGAAAGATCAACCAGAATATCAATGCCATCGTCAGCGATACGCTGCGCGGTTTCCCCTGCATTGCTGCGGCTGACATCGCGAAAAACGTCCGATCCGGCAATGATTTCAGCGCGCCAGGAACTTTGATCAACCGGGCCACTGGAATAGCTGAACACTTCAAAACGGCCCCGGTCATGCAGACCAGGCAGTCGGCTCATCAGCATGGCGGTCGGGTGCTGGCGAAAGTCGCCAGAAAGATATCCGATGCGCAAGCGTGCCTCTTGCCTCCCCCTGTCCGGAGAGCGGGTTCTCTCACGAGCGACCTCCCTTTCCTGCGGGGAGAAGGTGCAGGTTTTGACACTATCGGCAATCCGCCGCGCCACGTTCTGTGCGAGTTGCAGATGCAGTTCGCCGGAAAGCGGCAAACCGATCGCCAGGAAAGGAATGTCCGGATTATCGGCCGCTTTGCCGTCGTCACCCCTGATCTGGCGGGAAAAGAGTTCACTGAAGCGTTCACGACGTGACCAGTCGCTGTAACGAAAGTGCTGGTATTCAGCGAACAAGGCCAGCCGCCCCGCCTCGATTTCCGGGAACATGGCCAGCGCATCGGTCTCCAGCGGGCTGCGAAAAGCTGCAAATTCGCGCGGATGTTCGCGCTGCAAGCGGACGAGTTCGTCGCTGGCAGCGCGAACATCGCCGCAGGCTGCCAAGGCGACGGCGGCGGCGATAGCAAAGCGGATGGCGTCCGGACGCAGTTCAACAGCACGGCGATAAGCTGCCAGCGCCGTTTCATGCCCGCCCGAACGGGTCAGCAGTTCGCCGTGATTGAAGATCAGATCGGCATCGTCCGGTGCGGCTGTGCGGAAGCAGGAGGCCAGTTGCAACGCGGCTTCTTCCTGATGCAGGGCAAGGAGCAATTGCGGGTAGTTAAGCTGCATTCCCCGGTGTTGCGGGGCGAGTTCGAGTACCCGTTGATAATCCTGTCTGGCCGCTTCGTTCCTGCCCAGCGTGGCCAGCACCACGGCGCGATTGAATAACGCATCCGGGTTGTCCGCTTCAAGGCGCAAGGCTTCATTGCACGCATCCAGCGCAGCCTGGGGCCGCCCCAACTGGAAACGCAATGTAGCCACCGCCTGCCAGGCCGTAGCAAGCGCTGCCTGCCGTGCGACGGACTCGAAAATATTCAGCGCTTCAGAAAGCACCCCGGCCTGGTGCAGGCGCTCGGCCAGTTTGAGCAGCCCCGGCACGGCATGGGATTTGCCGCGCCAGGAAACATGGATCAAGCAATTCAAGTGTGAAAAATCATGATGCTATTGCTTTTTGTAGGCAACAGCGCCTTGTATTCCAGATAAATGATAGGCCAATCCAGCATGGCTGGCATTGGCACCGGCAAAGAAACCATTGGCGACGCTTCCTGTTGTACCAAGCGAAAATGATGGGGCTGTTTCGGAGGCCGTATGCCCTGATTGGCTAAACGTCTCCGTCGTCCCGCCAACTCTGGCAATCAGGCCTGTCAGCGAGACATCTACCGGAGAAACTCCCGACTTGAAAGTCGCCGTCAGCACGCCGCCAGAAATCAGCGTCCCTACTTCACCTGAGGCATTCGTCGGTGAAGTCCAGCCGATGGGGACGTAGGTGGCAGCCCCGCTGAGTGCCGCAATATTCGGCGTCGGCAGACCGGCGACGTAGTGCAAGGTGCTCCCTGGGGTCAAGTCTGAACCATTGATCTTTTCACCAGAATCCGCTCCCACCCAGCGACCCCAGTTAATCACACCGCCAGCACCGCCATAGTCAACGACTCTCGATGAGTCAATGTCTGCGTCAGTCGGGCCAGCACCACTGCTAGACTCGATTTCAACCAGACGGCCCGCCGAAAACTCGACATCGGCATTTGCTATGTTGGGAGTCGGCCAAGCAGGTCCTCCAACAGGCCTGTAAGCCACCGCCACCGAGAACCCTTCATAATCCCCATCCAGCAAGACCCCGTC
>CAYMYD010000251.1:0-2383 GCA_964394535.1 uncultured Propionivibrio sp.
CTGACAATCGCATGAAGTGCATTGGCATTTTTCAACTCAGAATACTTTTTGAGTTCCATGCGATCATTTTGCTGTCGTTTTCAGGGCAATCGCATGAATGCCATGCGCTTGCCCGTGAAGGGGGAAGAGAGAAGGGAGAAGGGTGCGCCTTGTCTGCTTTTTCGGCCTGCGCCTGGAAAAAACGCTTTTTGTTTCCTCAGAACCATTGCCGACAGACGGTTTTACCCTTCCCTCTTCTCCCTTCACCCTTCCCGCAATCGCTTCATGCGATTGCCCTGCTGTCGTTTTGGTGTCACTACGAATTGCTCTTTTCTCCATGTACAATCTGCTTCCGTATTGAAAACCTGAGGAGAAAACCATGTCCATCGGCAATGCCACGCTGCTCGGTCTGCTGATCGTTATCGGCATCTATGGCGTCATGCTGTATAACGGGCTGGTTGCGTGCAAGCATGCTGTCGCCAAGGCCTGGGCGAATATTGATGTGCTGCTCAAGCAGCGGCACGATGAACTGCCCAAGCTGGTCGAGGTATGCAAGCAATATAAACAGTTCGAGCAGGAAACCCTGCAGCGCGTCATCGAGGCGCGGGCAGCGGTGCATTCGGCACGGGAAGCCGGCAATGTCGGGGCTCTGGGCAAGGCGGAAGGCTCGCTGCGCAGCGGTCTGGGGCGTTTGTTCGCGATCGCCGAGGCTTATCCGGAGCTGAAGACCAACGAGCATTTCATGCAGCTCCAGCAGCGCATTTCCAGTCTGGAGGGCAGTATCGCCGACCGGCGCGAGCTGTACAACGAGACGGTCAATATCAATAACGTCCGCGTCGAACAGTTTCCGGATTCACTTATTGCCCGCTTGTTCGGTTTCGAGCAGCGTACCTTGCTGGAGTTTTCAACAGCGGAAAAGGCGGATGTGGATGTTCGTCAGTTGTTTTCCTGATCTGCTGCGGCAGGCGTGAGGTCGGCCGATGTCGGGCATGATCCTCCGGCTGCAGAAAAAATACGGCGAGTTCATCCATTCCGGCGCGCAGCTTGTTTTCCTGGCCGTCGGTGTACTGGCGGATTCTCACGAACTCAGGATGGGCTGTCTCTCGCTGCTGGCCGTCATCAGTCTGTTCGCCTGGGTGACTGCGCTGCGCCGTCGCCGTGCGATTGTCGATACGCCGACATCACGCATCGCTTCGGCAGCGCAGGGGCTGGTCGAACTGAGTGGCCAGGGCAAGCCGGTCGATCCGCCCTTGTTCTCCCGTCTGAATGGCTTGCCCTGCCTGTGGTACCACTATCAGGTGGAGGAAAAGCAGCATGACGACTGGAAAATGATCATCGATGAGGAAAGCGATCTCTCGTTCATCCTTGACGATGGCAGCGGTTGTTGCGTTGTCGACGTGGAAGGCGCGGAAATCCTCACCCGGCACAAGGAAACGCGGAGCAGCGAAAATCATCGCACGACCGAATGGAAGCTGCTGGTCGGCGACCTGATCTATGCCCGTGGCGAGTTTCATACCCTCGGTGGCGGGACGGTGGAACTCGATGCCCGTGAAGACGTCGGCAATCTGCTGGCCGAATGGAAAAAGGATCAGGCCCGCCTGCTCAAACGCTTTGATCTGAACGGCGACGGCCTGCTGGATGAAACGGAGTGGAATCTGGCCCGTCAGGCGGCGCGGCGTGAAGTGTCCCGCTTGCACCGCGAACTGCGCAACGACGCCGACGTGCACACCCTGCGCCGACCGGGCAACGATCAACCCTATCTCATTTCCAATTTCGACCCGCAGCGTCTGGCCCGCCGCTTTCTGCTCCGCGCAGGCGCCCATCTGACCTTGTTTCTGGCATCGCTGGCGACAATGGCCTGGGTGTGGCAACAGGCTTCGTAGGCGGCACGCTCAAGTCCCGGCCTGTGCCGGTTTTGTGAAACAATCCCGTTTTTCCTTCCTGATATCAGAATGCCATGCTGATCCATTCTTCCATTGCTGATCTTCGCGCCGCGCTGAAAAGTCGCGGGCGCATTGTTTTTGTTCCGACCATGGGCAACCTGCACGACGGACATATTTCCCTGATGCAGCAGGCGCGTGGGCTTGGTGATACGGTGGTCGCCAGCATCTTCGTGAATCGCCTGCAATTCGGCCCGAACGAGGATTTCGACCAGTATCCGCGTACCTTCCAGGACGATTGTGCGCGGCTTGTCGCGGCGGGGGTCGATGTGCTTTTTGCCCCCGACGAGAGCGAGCTTTATCCGGAGCCGCAGGAATACCAGCTTGATCCGCCGGATATTCAGAACCAGCTTGAAGGCGAGTTCCGTCCCGGCCATTTTCGCGGTGTCGCCACGGTCGTACTCAAGTTGTTCAATATTGTTCAGCCGCAAGTGGCCGTGTTTGGAAAAAAGGACTACCAGCAG
>CAYMYD010000251.1:2483-3829 GCA_964394535.1 uncultured Propionivibrio sp.
TGCAATTACATCGCCATTCGTCGTCAATCCGATCTTAAAATGCCGCTCGCCGATGAGAAGAATCTGGTCGTTTTGGCGGCTGCGCGCCTGGGCAAACCGCGCCTGCTCGACAATCTGGAAATCGCACTTTGAGGAAAAATTTCGAGAAAAAAATGATGCGCCGAACGTAAAAAATTCGGCTTCCGGCGCTACGTTTTTTGTCTTTTGTTTGCCGAATCCAACACTTTGTTTTTTCTTTTTGTCTTTTGTAAATTTTCACTTTTCTCTTCACAATTTACAGTCTAGAATCCCTCAATCTTTTCACTTCGATCGTAAAAATCATGCAAAGAATCCTGCTCAAATCCAAGCTTCATCGCGTCACGGCAACCTGCGTTGACCTCAATTACGAAGGCTCCTGCGCGATTGATGAAGACCTTCTGGACGCTGCCGACATCCTCGTTAACGAGCGTGTCGACATCTGGAACGTCAACAACGGCGCACGTTTTTCGACCTACGCGATTCGGGGTGAACGCGGCTCCGGTGTCATCTCGATCAATGGTTCTGCGGCGCGAAATGCGAGCCCTGGCGACATCCTCATCATCGCTTCTTTTGCGAATTTTGATGAGTCAGAAATCGCCGCTCACCAGCCCCGATTGATCTACGTCGATGCGAAAAATCGCATCGTCCGCAAAGGTCACGACATCCCGGTTCAGGCCGGTTGAAATTTCGTTTTCTGTCACGATTTCGCGTTTTATTTTTCTCAAATCCAGCAAGGAAAGGAAGATTTTCATGGGACGTATTTTCAATTTCAGCGCGGGTCCTGCGGTGTTGCCGCAGGAAGTTCTGGCGCAGGCGCGTGACGAGATGCTCGACTGGCACGGCAGTGGCATGTCGGTGATGGAAATGTCGCATCGCGGCAAGGAATACATGAACATCCAGGCCGAGGCCGAAGCCGATCTGCGCGAGCTGCTCGGCATCCCGGCCAACTACAAGGTGCTCTTCCTGCAGGGAGGCGCTTCCACCCAGTTCGCCATGGTTCCGATGAACCTGTTGCGCGGCAAAGCCTCGGCCGATTACCTGAATACCGGTGAATGGTCGAAGAAGGCGATCAAGGAAGCGAAGAAATACGGCAAGGTCAACGTCGTCGCTTCGTCGGAGGACAAGAATTTCTCCTATGCCCCGGCGCAGTCGGCCTGGAAGCTCGATCCCGATGCGGCTTATGTCCATTACACGCCGAACGAAACCATCGGCGGGGTGGAGATTTTCTGGACGCCGGAAACCGGCTCGGTACCGCTGGTGGCCGATATGTCCTCGAACATCCTCTCGCGTCCGATCGACGTGAGCAAATACGGCCTGATCTACGCCGG
>CAYMYD010000252.1:0-3821 GCA_964394535.1 uncultured Propionivibrio sp.
TGGGCCTGCTCTCACCGGTCGCTGCCGGATTGATTCACATCGTGCATACCCTGGGAGTGCTGGGTAATTCTTCCCGGCTGCTGGTGACGGATGCGGTGAGGAGTGAAGCACAGGGTTGTCACTCATAAAATGAGCGGAGCAACAAATAGTGAACTACCTCCTTTTCACACCATCAGCAGAGCAAGGCTTGTTTCGACAGCGTGTAGGCAACAGGTTTTTTGAGTTTCAGGAGATAGCCTTTTCCTACTGCATCCGCTAGCCATGCCTTTGCCTGTTGCTTTTCCAGACCAAAGGCGATGCGGATTTCTTCATCGGATTTTGCCGTGTCACCCAGAAACACCGCGAGCTGCTCAAGAAAAACAGGAAACAAGTCAAAAGAGTTTTCTACCACCTGTCCGCTGGCCGTCGTCCTTGCGCCAATCTCAGTCTCGGCTTGCTCGGCGTTTGGTGCAGACTGGCCGTCTTCCTTGAAGATCGTGGTTTCGTCAATCGCCACGGATGCCCCGGAATGAACCAAGTCGAAACTTGTGGGCGTGGAAGGCTGGCTGGATGACAAATAGGCAACAAGCGACGTGTCTGTTCCGAACGAATAGCCAAAGCGTTTGGCCCCCCGGGCAATCAGGGCCCGATTGCCCGGCTTTTCTCCGGGATCACGAACATGAAGCGGAGTCCATGCATAGCGAAGATTCTCGATGGCCCCGGCCCAGGTTCCCCCTTCACCCTCTGCCGAGTCAACCACGACCGCCTCATCCGCAAGGGCGTAAATATACCGGTTGCGGGCCATGGCATTCCCAGCGCTGAATCCGGCTTCGGGGTTGAATGGTGAAACCAGAACCAGCTGACCCGACTGGATGCCCTGTCGGTTTTGATAGTTGACACAGGCCCGTAGCAAATCGGCGGCAAGTACCCCGATGACCATACCGCCCGCTTCGCCGCAGGCCTGCATGGCGGCCGCGTCGACACCCCTGGCCCCACCGGAGACAACGCCAAGCCCCTCTCGTGCGCAGGCCTGGGCAAGTTCCCGGGTGAACGCCAAGCCATCCGGAGAAACATCGCGTGAGCCGACAATGGCGACACCGCCGTTTTCCAGCAAGGCTGGCTCCCCAGCCCCATAGAGCAAGGGGGGGGCAGCTTGTCCGAGCTTCTTCTTCAGGCGCTTCGGGTAGGCGGCATCGCTGCGCGACAAAACCCAAAGCCCGCTTCGACGCCACTTCTCCAAGGCCAGGGCGAGTGCAGTCCCCCGACGCAGCAAGGCGCTGATCTTCGCCTGATCGAGCTTGGCCTGGATTAGATCGCCAAGGCAGGTGTTGTCGGCATCCAGCAGGTCAGCGGGACGCAATTTTCGTTCCAGCAGCCAGCGGGTCAGCGCTTCATATTCCTTTTGCGTCAGCGGGGAAATTTGCTCGGCACGCTCGTTCCCGAAGCGTCCGCAAAGAAGCAGGATGGCCTCGGTATCCGGTGACAAAGGGGTTTTATCCAGGATTGATTCATTCATAAAATCATTTCGCTGTCGTGGTGGCGAGGGCGAACGGGTAAACCGGGCCGCTTCCTGCCTGTCTTAAAAGTGCGCAGGCCAGCGTCATCGTCCAGCCGGAATCGAAAACGTCGTCGACCAGCAGCACGGGGGCGCTGATTTCGGCGCGGCTGGCCTGAACAGAAAACGCGCCATCGAGGTTATGGCACTGGTGGTAGCGGTTCTCCATGTCTTTTTGTTCCTTGGTCACCCGCATCTTGCGCAGGGCAGGCAGAAATCGCCATCCCAGCGCTTCGGCCAGGCGCCGGGCGAAATCCGGCACGAGTTCGGGATGACGTAAGGAAGGAATGCAGTTCACCCAGGCCGGGCGCGGTTCCATGGCCCAGCGCAAGCGGATCATTTCTGCCGAAGCGCTGACCAGTTCGTCCGAAAAATGCCCATCAGCTTTGCCTTGCCGAACCAGTTCACCCCAAACCGGTTCGCCCCAGCGTGATAGGATTCGTCCCGTTTCTCCGCGCAAGGGTAGCGGAATATTGGCCCCTGTCCAGCCAAATTGCTGCGTATAGACCGGTAGCGCCGAGCGGTCCCACTGCTTCTTCAAGTCCAGTGGCATCTCGCTCTGGCGAACGAAGCGCTGTGCAGCGATCAGGTGATCCCGAGAAATTGCCGGTGAAACCACCGGACGGCCCAGGCAGACCGCACATTTCCCGCAGGGTTTTGCTGATGGATCGTCAAGCGCCTCTGCCAGGAATTGCATCAGGCATTGCCGATTCGACAGGTAATCCTGCATCTGCGCCCATTCCAGTTCGCGCTGGCGGGTCAAATGCTCGATGCGCGCCCGGTCGAGCACAAAGGGCTGTGACGTACGGTTCCACTTGCCGCCGATGCGCAGCACCGGGCTGGTTTCTTCAACAACGAGCAGCTTCAGCACCTTTTCGATCTGCGACTGCCGCAGGTTCACGGCCTGTTCTATGTCACGCACCGACATGCCTCCGTCTGATCTGCACGCTTCGAGTGCCGCGAGGATACGCTCAATCTGCCATTCGGGCGGAAAGGCCGTGTCGCGGAAGTAGGCATTGATGTCCTCTTCCTCGTCACCCGAAAGCAGGACGCCCACGGCCCGCTCGATGCCGCGTCCCGCACGGCCCACCTGCTGGTAGTAGAAGACCACCGAGCCGGGGGTCTGGAAATGCACCACAAAGCCAAGATCGGGTTTGTCGTAGCCCATGCCGAGCGCCGTTGTCGCCACCAGGCACTTGAGCCGGTTGCCCTGCAATGCCTGTTCAAGCAGGAGTCGATCTTCGTGCGTCTTGTCCGCATGGTAAGACTCGGCCGCCATGCCGTTCTCACGCAACCACCCGGCCACACGGTCGGCATCGCGGGTGGTCAGCGTATAGACAATCCCGCTGCCTGGAAGCTCGTTCAGGTGCTCGGCCAGCCAGGCCAGCCGCTCTGCCGGGTTGGCAAAACGCAGCGTCTGCAAGGCCAGGCTCTCGCGGAGCAAAGGTCCGCGCTGCACCAACACCTTGCCGCCAAGCTGTTGCCGGACATCGTTTTCCACCCGGAGGTTGGCTGTTGCCGTCGTTGCCAGTACGGCGATGTTACCCGGCAGCAGGCGCAGAATCTGGCCGATGCGGCGATAGTCGGGCCGAAAATCGTGGCCCCAATCGGAAATACAGTGCGCCTCGTCAACGACCAGCAAGCCGATGCGTCCGGCAATCGGCATCAAGGTGTTCTCGACAAAATCATCGTTTGCCAGACGTTCAGGAGAAATCAGCAGCAAATCAATCTCGTCAGCCATCAGGCAAGCGCGCACGGTTTTCCAGTCATCGGCATTGGTCGAATTGACGGTTTCGGCGCGCAGATGAAGTCGGCAGGCGGCGTCGACCTGATTGCGCATCAGCGCGAGCAATGGCGAGATAATCAGCGTCGGCCCGGTACCCTGTTCGCGCATCAGCTTGGCGGCGACAAAATAGACCATGCTCTTGCCCCAGCCGGTGCGCTGGACACAAAGCACGCGGCCGCGCCGGGAAACCAGTTGTTCAATTGCCTCCCACTGCCCTTCCCGGAAATCAGCGGCAGGATTGCCGATTGCCGTTTGCAGCCATTGCAACGCGGCTGTTCGCATGGTCATCTCCTCAATCCCCGTTCCCCTGTTGCAGTCATTTATTCCTTCATGGTATCGGAACTGATGCGGGCTGCCCTGCCGCCTTGAACTCGCTATATGCCTTTTCCCAATCCACATTCCTGAAAGCTTTCTTCACCGAGGTCAGAAAATCTTCTTTATTCAAGGTCACTACTGTCCGGTAGATTTCATAACAGAATCAATTGCTTGCCCATGTCCGGT
>CAYMYD010000253.1:0-3798 GCA_964394535.1 uncultured Propionivibrio sp.
AGATTGCCCGAGAAACACTGAAAATGCTGATGACGCGCCGAATGGTGCCGTCACCTGATAATTACCGGGAGATTTATAACGAGATTGCCGGTATCGGCGAAGCTGAAGGGGCATTTCCGGAACGTGAACTGAAAGCGCTGGTTGCCGCCCTGCCCAAGGAAATTCCGCTTCAGCAACGCTTGGCGCGTGAACTCGATCAGGCGCTCAAAGGCAGGAGCATGGAAGCGTTCAGGAAAGTGCTGAGCGATTTTGTCAAGGAACGCAGCGCGGAAAGCGAGCGCAACTGGGGCGAGGTGATTGCCGAATTGCTGCGGCAGTGGGAAGCCAAGCAGGCCGGATTGACCCAGGCGCGCAAGCGTGAATCGCTGGAACATGTTTTGGGCAGTGCCGCGAAGAACAGCGAAATCCTGTTCAACCGCTTGCAGGGTCTGGCGCGCTCTTGGGCGCAGAACAGCCTGGAGAGTGATATCACCGAGCTGGTCGAAGGTGACATCCCCGCGCCCGAGGTGGCTACGCCATCAACGGTGCGTGCCGAAACGCCGCCGCCGGGGGCGGTCAGTCGTGCCAGCGAGCTCTTGCCGGAACTGCGTGATCTTTTTGTGCTGACCCTCGAATCTGCTGTCGCCGCGCAGCTTGAGGACGAGCCGGAGCTGGCCGCCGAGGCGCGGACGATTGCTGTCGCCGTGCGCGGGGCTGGGCGTTTGCAGGATATCGCCAATATTCAGACGGCACTCAAGCAGCTTACGTACCGGCTGGAGTTTGTCAGTGAGGATCGCCACGAATTGCGTGCCGGCCTGCGTGGCCTGTTGCAGTTGATGCTTGAAAATATCAGTGAACTGGTCGTTGATGATCGCTGGTTGAGTGGCCAGGTCGAGATGGTGCGTGAAATCATTGCCCGTCCGATGAACATCCGTGCCGTGCACGATGCCGAATACCGGATCAAGGAGCTGATCTACAAGCAGAGCCAGCTCAAGCACAGCCTGATCGAGGCGCGGGAAAGCCTCAAGCAGATGCTGGCTGGTTTTGTCGATCATCTGGGGCGCTTTGCCGATTCCACCTCGGACTATCACGACAAGATCGAGCGCTGCGTCGAAAAGATCAGCCAGGCCGACGATATTTCGCAACTGGAAGACGCGCTGGCTGAAGTCATTCAGGAGACGCGGACCATCCAGCTCAACGCACAGCGTTCGCGCGATGAGTTGCAGGCGACCCGGCTGCGTGTCGAGGCTGCCGAGAAGCGGGTTATCGAGTTGCAGGAAGAGCTCGACCGGGCCAGTACGCTGGTGCGTCATGATCAACTGACCGGGGCGCTGAACCGTCGCGGTCTGGAAGAGGCCTTCGAGAACGAGGTGTCACGCGCCAATCGGCGGCGTTCGCCGCTGTGCGTTGCCCTGCTCGATATCGACAACTTCAAGAAGCTCAACGATTCCCTGGGGCATGATGCCGGTGATGCAGCGTTGATCCATCTGGCGACGGTGACGCGTGAAACGATGCGCCCACAGGATACGGTGGCGCGTTTTGGCGGTGAGGAGTTCATCATCCTGTTACCGGATACGCCTTTGCCTGACGCACAGAAGGCCATGATCCGACTGCAGCGTGAATTGACCCGGCGCATCTTCCTGCATGAGAACGAAAAGGTGCTGATCACGTTCAGTGCCGGTGTGACCGATTTCCGTCCGGATGATAATCAGGCCACGGTTACCCGTCGCGCCGACGAGGCGATGTATCAGGCCAAGAAGACCGGCAAGAACCGCGTGGTGATTGGTTAGCGTGAAAAAGCAGTGAGGAGAGGTGAGTGATGAGCGAGGAGTGGAGCGGATGCACCATGAAAGTTGGCGTGAAATGCCGCGAAAGGTGAAAATCCCATCCTGTAACGATCACGCCACCGCGATTGCATTCCTCTTGAAAGCCACCCATTGAAGCCCACTGAAAAACGAACGCGTCTGGCCGAATTCGCCCTGCTTTTTGCGGCGATCATCTGGGGAGTCAATTCGCCGGCAATCAAGCTGGGTCTGCAGTATGCGCCGCCACAGCCCTACAACATTGCCCGTTTGCTGCTGGCCAGCCTGCTGTCGCTGGTGCTGCTGGCGCTGTCGGGAAAATACCGGCGCATGACACGGGCCGATTTCTGGGCGCTGTTCCGTATCAGCCTGATCGGTTTTTTTGTTTTCCAGTATTTCTTCATCGAAGGCATTCAGCGCACGACGGCCGGCAACGCCGCGTTCATGCTGTGCCTGATGCCCGTGAGTGTGCTGCTGCTGAACAAGCTCTACGGTCTGGAAAAAATGACCCGGGCGGTATTTGTCGGAATTTCCTGCTCGATCGCGGGTATCGTGCTGATCGTTATCGGCGCCGGGCGTGAAATCAGCCTGGCGGGGAACCACCTGCTCGGAACGGTCTTTCTGGTGATCTCGCAGGCAGGCTATGCCTATTACACGGTTTTTTCCCGCGAACTGCTGGCGCGTTACTCGACTTACCAGATCACGGCCTTTCTGATGCTGATGACCAGTGGGCTGCTGCTCCTGGTTTCAGCGCCCGACATGCTGCGCGTCGACTGGGTCGCGTTGCCTGCTGCTGCCTGGGGCAGCATCCTTTATTCGGGCCTGCTGGCGCTGTTTCTCTGCAACTTCCTGTGGATCTGGGCGACCGGCATCATCGGCACCTCGCGCACGGCGATTTTCAACAATATTTCGCCAGTCTTTGCCGTGATTGCCGGCTATTTCATGCTCGGCGAAACCTTCGGCCTGCTACAGATAGCTGGCGCGGTGCTGGTTTTTTACGGGGTGCATGTAACGCGCCACCGCAAGCAATTCGGTTTCAGGAAGTCGTCGGAAAAATAGAAAAAAACCCCGGCCAGATAGTGGCCAGGGTTTTCGGGCAGACTGCGAAAAACTCAGAGGAAGGACGGGAAGGGCAAATCCGTTTCCTTGGTGAACACGTCGTCAAAGCCACGATAGAAGTGGAATTCCATGTCGTCCTTGTTGTCCGGGAAGACGAACTTGCCGCCGACCTGCCAGATGTAGGGCTTGAATTTGTATTTCAGGCGATCCTTCTTCATGTTCCACAACATGGTGATTTCCATCGGGTCGGCCATGAAGTTGGACCAGATGTCGTGGTGGAAGGGGATGATCACCTTGGTGTTCAGAGCCTCGGCCATGCGCAGGATGTCGGAAGAGGTCATCTTGTCGGTGATGCCGCGCGGGTTTTCACCGTAGGAACCCAGGGCCACGTCGATCTGGTGTTCGTTGCCGTGCTTGGCATAGCCGTTGGAGTAGTGCGAATCACCGCTGTGGTAGAGGTTGCCACCCGGGGTCTTGACCAGATAGTTGACCGCCATCTGATCCATGTCGACCGGCATCTTGCCCTTGGCGGTCTGCTCCTTGGGCAGGGTGATCGCCATGGTGCGGTCAAAGGCTTCCAGCGCCAGGAGTTCGATGTCGCCCACCTTGACCGAATCGCCCGGCTTCACTTCGATGATGCGATCGGCCGGAACGCCCCAGCTCTTCCACAGATCGGCGCAGGATTTCGGGCCGATGAACGGTACCTTGGCATCGCAGTTCTTCAGCACGGCGGCGGCGACATTCACGTCGATGTGGTCGTTATGCGTATGGGTCGAAACGACGGCGTCGATCTCTCTGATGGCAAAGGGATCGATGACAAAGGGCGAAACGCGCAGATTCGGTTGCAGCGCGACGCAGCCGCTCATGCGCGCCATCTGGTGATGCGGGTCCATCAGCGGGTTTTTCATCGAGCGCTTGCCGGTGCCGCACCAGAAGTCGATGCAGATGTTGGTGTTGC
>CAYMYD010000254.1:0-3765 GCA_964394535.1 uncultured Propionivibrio sp.
GACACGCTCGCCGACGTGGCTGCGTATTACTACAAGACGGACCTGCGTACTCCTGCACTGGGTAACTGTGGCAGCAATGACCTGTGCGATAACGGTGCCTCGGGTAGTTTGCCTCAGCGCATGAATACTTTCACACTGGGCATGGGAGCTTCCGGTTACATGCAGTATTCACCCACTTACATGAGTGAAAATGTGTCGGCAAACTACCTTGCCAATCCTGCAACGGCGGCTGAAAGTGAATTGCCGGGAGATTTTCCGGTGGTGCGCGGTAGTTGCGGCGCGACAGAGTGTCCTGCGTCTTCGGGCGTTGAGGCCAGGCCAACCAGAGGGGTTTGCTCGTGGCAGAGTGTCGGCGACTGTAATTGGCCGGCACCGGCAGCCAACAAGCAGACGACGATTGATGATCTCTGGCATGCCGGGGTGAATGGCCGTGGAGAGTATTTCAGCGCCAGCAATCCGGATGAGCTGGCCAACAGCATCTCGGCGGCCTTGAGCGGCGTAATGAAGGACGCCGGTCTCGGTGCCGGAGTTGCCGTCAGCAGCACCAGGCTGCAACCGGGTGAGAGCTACGTTTTTGGTAGCAATTACACGACGAACGAATGGAGTGGCGATGTCAAGCGCTTCACGCTGAACTCCTGGACTGGTCTCCCGGCCAGCCAACCGGATTGGTCGGCTCAGGTGAAACTGGACGCCAAACTCTGGAGCGATCGTCAGATCTACACCTTCGATAGCGAGGCAAGCAACAAGCTCAAGGCGTTTACAGCCGCCAATTTCGGTACGAATGCCAACTTTGATTCACCGCATATTGACGTGCTTTCGCAGTTTTCCTGTGCCATCCCTGAGGTGTGCCTGCTGGCGGCGGACAAGACTGCTGCAGCCGGGAGCAAACTGGTCAATTACCTGCGCGGGGATCGTGGCAACGAAGGCGTGCGGCTGGATAACAGCAAGTATTTCCGCAAACGTGAACACGTGCTCGGCGATATCGTCAATGCCCGCCCGGTGTATGTGAAAGCACCGATCTACAGCTACAACGACAAGGGCTATGCGGACTTCAAGTCGGCCAGGAAGGATCGTCGCGGCATGGTTTATGTCGCCGCCAATGACGGCATGCTGCACGCCTTTGCGGGGACCGGTTCGGCAACAACAGAACAGAAGACGCTCGATTCGGCAAACAAGCAGCTTGCCCTGGCTCTCGATCCGAGCAACAACACCAAGCTGAACGAGGCTGCTGCGGCGCTTGCGGAGGCAAGAGCCGCGCTGGATGCGGATACGGAGATCGGTCAGGAGAAGTGGGCTTACATTCCGTCCATGGTGCTTCCCAAGCTGGCCCTGTTGGCTGACAAGGACTATGACCGGAAGCACCGTTTCCTGGTTGATGCGACGCCTGCCGTTGCCGATGTCTGCTTTGCCAACTGCGCGGCGTCGGATCTCGGCGTGGCTGACTGGAGAACCATTCTGGTCGGCGGTCTGGGCAAGGGCGGGAGGGCTTATTACGCGCTGGATATCACCGATCCGGATACCCCCAAGGCGCTTTGGGAGTTTACCGATGACAACCTCGGTTACACCTACGGTACGCCGCAAATCGGCAAGCTGGCCGATGGGACATGGGTGGTGCTTTTCGCCTCCGGTTACAACAATGGGGAAACTGCGGGGGGGGATGGCGTGGGACGTCTCTTCGTGCTGAGAGCGAAAGACGGGACGAAGGCATTTGATCCGATTTCGACCGGCGTTGGCGGCAGCACCGATCCGAGCGGCCTGGCCCGTATTGCGGCACTCAGCGCGAGCCCGATGGCTGATGCCACCATGCTGGCTGCCTACGCTGGCGACCTGCTGGGCAACCTGTGGCGTTTCGATCTCAACAACACCATCGCGCCGGAGGGCCGTGAGGCACAACTGCTCGCCAAGCTCAAGAATGGTAGCGACGAGGCCCAGCCAATCACGGCCCGTCCGACAATCGCTCAGGTGCGTACCGGGCAATATATTGTCATTGTTGGGACGGGCAAGCTCTTGTCGATCGAAGATTCCAGCGATGGGACGGTTCAGTCGATCTATGGGCTGATCGACCGCATGGAAGCCGGGGCTACCACAACGACTGCCATCTATGACAATCCAGGTGAAAAACCGCGTCAGGGGAGCACCGGTGCCAATGCCAAGCACTTTATCGTGCAGCAGATGGAGGAGATTGATTGCCCGGTCGGTTCCCGCTTCTGTAGCGGTACGCAGAAGGTCATGAAAACCAAGAGCAACTCGGTCGTTCCGGAGTACAACACGACGCATAACGGCTGGTTTATCGACCTGATCCATGCAAAAGAGCGTGCGGATGTCGATATGGGACTGGCACTGGGTACCTTGCTGCTCAATACTCATGCGCCCACGTCTAACGCCTGCGATCTCGGTGGTGTGAGCTACCAGTACTGGCTTGATTACGAAAGCGGTGCGGCCGTGAAGTCGCCGGACAACCCCGATGGGCTGGCCGGAAAGCTGATCGGTAACAGGTTGGTTGGCGCACCTGCGGTCTTTATCACCGGTAGCGGTTCCCCCATCGTGTATACGGAAGGCGGGGAAGGTACCAGTGGCGGTGCTGGCGGTGCTGGCGGCGGCGCTGGCGGTGCTGTTGTAACTGGCCCGGCGCAGGGATTCCCGGTTGCTCCGATTCCAGGAGGTCGTCGCGCTTCCTGGCGCGAACTGATCGGTGATGAGTGAGCAATCCCTCCCCTCGGCCCTTTCCTCACGGAAGGGCCGAGGAAAAGGGCTGTGCTCTTCTGGCGCGAGCTACGCCGGAGGATGAAAAATTCCGTAAGGAGTCAGGAGTGATGAGTGAGGAGCAAAACCGATGGCGAATCCGCTCCACTCCTCACCGCTTTTTCACGCTAAAACCTCAGTTGAGCGCTCGTTTGTACTGGAAAATCCTGATGATTGCTGAGTTTTCCGGTGTTTTGATAAACGCGAAGGATTTTTTGGCGTGAAAACCCGTGAATTTCCTGTAGGAGCGGCTTTAGCCGCGATTGGGCGATGGCGTAACCGACACGCTACATCGCGGGCAAGGCCGCTACAGGAGAGGTTTTCCATCATTCAGGGTGGCTCGCGCCCATGAAATTCGCGCGAGCGACTCTCGAATCGCCCCTCGCCCTTCGGGAGAAGGGTGAGGGAAACGGACAAGACTTTCATTTTTCAGGGTGTCTCACAAAGTCATGTCCGTCAGGTTGAATGGGCTGCCACTGTTGCACGCAGGCCTTTTGGCAGTAAAGACAGGGCGATCCGCGAGAACGCTTCATCTGTCGGCGGCGCTGCTCCTGTCGCTGTTGCTGCATGGGACGATGCTGTTTGTTTTTGGCCCGCCGACCAGTGCGGGGATTGCAGCGTCCCTGCCCTTGCAGATCAGTTTGCGCCAGGAAGCGATTCATGCCGACGCTGAGCCCCCCTTGTTGCCAGTGCCTTCGGCAGCTCCGGAGAAGATGTCGGCGCCGCCCGCAGTGCTCAAGCCGGGAGCCTCATTGCCCCCGCCTGCAGCCAGAAAAAAGCCGCCTTTACCCAGGCCCGTGGCACCCGAGCCACCCAAGCCACCCGAGCCAAATGAGGCGGTGGTTTCTCCTCCTCCCCCGCCGCCTGCGCGCTTGCCTCCCTCCTTGCCGTCGCCAATACTGGCGGCCGGGCCCTTGGGGCGGAATCCCATGCAGGGCGAAACGATGCTGCTGAATATCCCCGGCTTACCCGGCGTGGTCAAACGTGCCGAGATCACTTTCGATATTTATACGGGTGAAGGGC
>CAYMYD010000255.1:0-3764 GCA_964394535.1 uncultured Propionivibrio sp.
CGCCCGGCTTGATGTATTCGAGCGGCAGAGCCGTTGTATGCTTGATTTCTTCCATGGCGAAGCTGGAGTTGACGCCGAAGATTTCGATCTGGCTGGTCAGTTTCCGATAGACCGCATCGTAGGCGGCGATGTCGGGAACGACGATGCGTAACAGATAGTCGATGTTGCCGCTCATGCGATAGAAATCAACCACTTCCGGAATGTCGGCAACGATGGCGCGGAGCTTTTCGAACCATTCCTGATTGTGCCGGTTCGTACTCAACAAAACAAAAACCGTCACCCCGACATTGAGCTTGACCGGATCGAGCAACGCCACGCGGCGCTGGATGTAACCCTGCTTCTCCAGGCGCTGGATTCGCCGCCAGCAGGGGGTCATGGAGAGTTTGACGCGCTCGGCGATTTCCGTCAGCGGCAGATCAACATTTTCCTGTAACAGCGCCAGCAGTGTTTTGTCGATGTCGTCCATGATGGGAAAGGGGAAGAAAGAAGGGGGAAGGGTAACACCGTCTGCTGGTGAAGATTCTGCGGAAATAAACGAGGCTTTTTCCAGGCACAAGCCGAAAAACAGGAGAGGCGCACCCTTCTCTCTTCCCCCTTCTCCCTTCTCCCCTCTCAGCTTGCGGCAAAGAAATCACGTACCCGGTCCATCCATGACTTGGCCCGGGGGTTGTGGCGTTCGGCATCTTCCTTGCTCGACTCATCGAACTCACGCAAGAGTTCCTTCTGCCGATCAGTGAGATTCACCGGTGTTTCGACGACCACATGACACAGGAGATCGCCCTGGTTGCCGCTACGCACGCCCTTGATGCCCTTGCCGCGCAGACGGAAGACTTTTCCGGTTTGCGTTTCGGGCGGAATCTTCAGATTGGCCGCCCCATCAAGCGTCGGGATTTCGATTTCGCCACCGAGTGCGGCAGTCGCAAAGCTGATCGGCATTTCGCAGTGCAGGTCGTTTTGTTCGCGCTGGAAAACCGGGTGGGCTTTCAAGTGAATCTGGACGTAAAGGTCGCCAGGCGGGCCGCCATTGACGCCGTGTTCTCCCTCGCCGGAGAGACGGATACGATCCCCCGCATCGACCCCGGCAGGAATCTTGACGGCCAGGGTCTTGTGTTGCTTGACGCGTCCGGCACCGTGGCAACTACCACAGGGATCGGCAATGAACTTGCCGGTACCACGGCATTTCGGGCAGGTCTGCTGGATCGAGAAGAAGCCCTGTTGCATGCGTACCTGACCACTACCCTGACAGGTCGGACAGGTTTTGGGCTGCGTACCGCTCTTGGCGCCGGAGCCCTTGCATGTTTCGCAGGCTTCCATGGTCGGAATGCGAATCTTGGTTTCCGTACCGAAAGCAGCCTGCTCCAGCGTGATTTCAAGGTTGTAACGCAGGTCGGCGCCACGATAGACGTTGGAACGTCCACCGCCACCCGCGCGTCCGGCACCGAAAATCTCGTCGAAAATACCGCCGAAAGCATCGGAAAAACCACCCGCCCCTGCGCCAAAACCGCCAAAGCCGCCCCCCATGCCCGCCTGCGGGTCGACGCCGGCATGACCATACTGGTCGTAAGCCGTGCGCTTCTGCCCGTCGGAAAGGATTTCGTAGGCTTCCTTGACTTCCTTGAAGTGTTCTTCCGCCTTGGGATTGTCCGGATTGCGGTCCGGATGGTATTTCATGGCCAGCTTGCGGTAGGCCTTCTTGATTTCTTCATCGGAAGCGTCACGGTTGACGCCAAGGATGTCGTAAAAATCGCGTTTGCTCATGGGGAGAAGGGAGAAGGGGGAAGGGGGAAGGGTTACAGCTTGCGGCGAATTGACGCGCTGAGCCCCATGACCAGACCCGAGACTTCATCCACTGCCTTTCTCAAATTTTCGTTGTCACTGGTGTAATTCAAACGGATAGCCAATTCCATCAAGGTATCCAGTTCAGAAAGTGAAGCGCCCGCAATGGCAAGAAACTGTAAAAGCTCCTTGCTGCCATTGCGAGCGAAACCTTCAGCGATATTGCTGGGAACAGAAACGGCAGCCCGCCTCAGTTGCGAGGTCAGGCCAAAGCGTTCTTCCGGAGGAAAGGTTGAGGTCAGTGCATAAACAGCTTCCACCAGTGACATGGCTTGTTGCCAAGCCTTGAGGTCACGGTGAGCGCGTTTCACACCCTTCTCCCTTCCCCCTTCTCCCTTCCCGTCATCACTTCTTGTCCTTCACCTCCGTGTACTCGGCATCCACCACATCGCCATCAACGGTCTTTTCACCGCCCGGCTGGGCTTCGGCTTGTGCACCGGCTTCGGCCTGCTGCTTGGCGTACATCTTTTCGCCAAGCTTCTGCGCAGCGGTCGCGAGGGCTTCGGTCTTGGCCTTGATGGTGTCGAGGCTGCCGTCACGGATGGCTTCTTCGGCTTCCTTGATCGCGGCTTCGATCTTGGATTTTTCCTCGTCCGAAAGCTCCTTGCCGTACTCGCTCATCGACTTCTTGGTCATGTGGATCATGCTGTCGCACTGGTTGCGTGCTTCGGCCAATTCGTGTGCCTTCTTGTCTTCTTCAGCGTGCAGCTCGGCGTCCTGCACCATGCGCTGGACTTCTTCCTCCGACAGACCGCTGGAAGCCTGGATCTTGATCTTGTTTTCCTTGCCGGTTGCCTTGTCCTTGGCCGACACATTGAGGATGCCGTTGGCGTCGATGTCGAAGGTGACTTCGATCTGCGGCATGCCACGCGGTGCGGGCGGGATGTCGGAGAGATTGAACTGCCCGAGGCTCTTGTTGCCCGCAGCCATTTCGCGCTCGCCCTGCAGGACGTGGATGGTTACGGCTGACTGGTTGTCGTCCGCCGTCGAGAAGACCTGTGCCGCCTTGGTCGGGATGGTGGTGTTCTTCTTGATCAGCTTGGTCATCACACCGCCGAGGGTCTCGATACCGAGCGACAGCGGGGTGACGTCGAGCAGCAGCACGTCCTTGACTTCGCCCTGCAGCACGCCGCCCTGGATGGCTGCACCGACGGCCACGGCTTCGTCAGGATTGACGTCACGACGCGGCTCCTGGCCGAAGAATTCCTTGACCTTTTCCTGCACCTTGGGCATCCGGCTCTGACCGCCGACGAGGATCACGTCGTCAATGTCGCCGACCTTGCAGCCAGCGTCCTTCAGTGCGATGCGGCAGGGCTCGATGGTGCGATCGACGAGTTCATCGACCAGCGATTCGAATTTGGCGCGGGTGATCTTCTGCGTCAGGTGCTTCGGGCCGGAGGCATCGGCGGTGATGTAGGGCAGGTTGATTTCGGTCTGCTGCGCGGAGGAAAGCTCGATCTTGGCCTTTTCCGCCGCATCCTTCAGGCGTTGCAGGGCCAGCACGTCGTTCTTCAGGTTGGCACCGGTTTCCTTCTTGAATTCGTCGATGACGTAGTCGATCAGGCGCTGGTCGAAGTCCTCGCCGCCGAGGAAGGTGTCGCCGTTGGTCGCCAGCACTTCAAACTGATGCTCGCCATCCACTTCGGCAATTTCGATGATCGAGACGTCGAAGGTGCTACCGCCAAGGTCATAGACGGCGATTTTCTTGTCACCCTGTTTCTTGTCCATGCCGAAAGCCAGCGCAGCGGCGGTCGGCTCGTTGATGATGCGCTTGACTTCCAGACCGGCAATACGGCCGGCGTCCTTGGTCGCCTGACGCTGGCTGTCGTTGAAGTAAGCCGGAACGGTGATGACCGCTTCGGTCACTTCTTCGCCGAGATAATCTTCGGCGGTCTTTTTCATCTTGCGCAGCACTTCGGCGGAAACCT
>CAYMYD010000256.1:0-3748 GCA_964394535.1 uncultured Propionivibrio sp.
TCAAGACCGTCGCCAGCCTCAACTCGATCATGGTCGACGCCACCGGCATGTGCGGTGCCTGCATGGTGCCGGTCACGATTGACGGCAAGATGGTCAGAAAACACGCCTGCATCGACGGCCCGGAAATCGACGCGCACAAGATCGACTGGGACAAATTCCTGCCAAGATTTAACCTCTTCAAGCCGCAGGAACTGGAAAGCAAGAAACGGCGCGGTCTGGCCTGAGCAGTTTTGTAGCAAGCAGCAAGCGACATTGGGGCAGCCTTCGGGCTGCCCTTTTTTATCTTCGCAGGAACGTGGAAACGATCACGTCAGCGGGATGCTTATCGCTCGCGCAGCGACGACGATGCGCCAGCCAGGAATTGGGCCGCAGAGAGTCGCTTTCCGCCGGCCTTCTGCAATTCGGCGAGGCGTAGCGCGCCTTCGCCACAAGCGACGAGGATGCCCGCCCGATCACCGGCAAGAATCGTTCCGGGGCTTCCCTCGCCCGCTTCGGCGCTGGCGCGCCACACCTTGACGCTGAGCTGGCCCAGGGTCGCCAGCGCACCGGGAAAGGGGTTGAAGGCGCGCACCTGACGGGCGAGTTGCTGTGCCGACTGGTTCCAGTCAAGCATCGCTTCGGATTTCTCGATCTTGGCAGCGTATGTCACGCCGCAATCCGCTTGCGGCGTGGGTGCCAGCGGCATTTTTTCCAGCGCCGTAACGATCAGGCCTGCGCCCAGTTCGGCCAGCCGGTCGTGCAGGCTACCCGCCGTTTCGTCGGCAGCAATCGGCAACGCGGCGGAAAGCAGTACCGGCCCGGTATCCAGTCCGGCTTCCATCTGCATGATGCACACGCCGCTTTCGGCGTCACCAGCCAGAATGGCGCGCTGGATCGGCGCCGCGCCGCGCCAGCGCGGCAGCAGCGAGGCGTGGATGTTGATGCAGCCGAATCGCGGCAGATCAAGCACCGCCTGCGGCAGAATCAGGCCATAGGCCGCGACGATCATGGCATCGGCACCCACGGCCTGCAGCCGTGCCTGCGCGGCGGCATCGCGCAGGGTCGGTGGCTGGAAAACCTCAATACCGTGTTCCAGCGCCAGCGTCTTGACCGGCGAAGGGCGCAAGGCCATTCCGCGCCCTGACGGCCTGTCCGGCTGAGTAAGCACTAACGCCAGCTGATGCCCGGCCGCGATGAGGGCGGCCAGTGCCTGGGCCGCAAATTCCGGTGTTCCGGCAAAAATCAGCTTCATGCGGTGATTTTCGCCTGTTTGATCAGGCGTGACCTGATGCGCATCTGCTTGAGCCGCGACAGGTGTTCGACGAAAACCTTGCCCTGCAAATGATCCATCTCGTGCTGCAAACAGACCGCCAGCAGGCCTTCGGCAGCAATCTTCTGTGGCTGGCCGTCGAGGCCGAGATAACGCACCTCAACCCGTTCGGCACGCTCGACCTTGTCGTAAATGCCGGGGACCGAAAGACAGCCCTCCTCGCCCTCCTGCACGCCTTCGCACGCCAGCAATTCGGGGTTGATCAATACCAGCAGATGGTCACGAGTCTCGGAAACATCAATGACAATCACCTGCAGATGCACATCGACCTGTGTTGCCGCCAGACCGATGCCCGGTGCTTCGTACATGGTTTCCGCCATATCCTGCGCCAACTGGTGAATACGTTCATCAACGCATTCCACTTTGGCAGCAATTTTTTTCAGGCGGGGATCGGGAAAGCGAAGGATCGGTAGTAGCGACATAAAAGGCTTGATTAGAGAAGTAATTACGTGCAGAATCTAATGCAATGTCTTGAAAGTTTGCGCAACCTGGCGCATGTTAAGCAACATCTGAAAAAGCGAATGGCAACAAGGCCGGGGATTCCTACCGGGATTTCGCAAGCATCATCAGGCGTTGCCGGTTGTTTGCATAAGGATAACACGATGAAACGCATTATATCCGCGCTCCTTCTTGCCGCTTCAGCCTCCCTGTGTGCCGCACAGGACTCTCCGCTGCAACTGGCCGACACTGCGCCCGGGCAGTATCAGGTAGCGCCCGGCGATACCTTGTGGGGCATTTCGGCACGCTTCCTCAGGGAACCCTGGCGCTGGCCCGAAATCTGGCGCATGAACAAGGGGCAGATAAAGAATCCGCATCGCATCTACCCCGGCGACGTACTCGTGCTTGATCGCGACGCATCCGGAAATCCCTACCTGCGCAAGCAGGATGGCAAACTGCAACCGAAAATCCACTCGGAACCGATTGTCCAGGCAATCCCGCCGATCCCGCCGAACGTGATCGAACCCTTCATTTCCGAACCCTTGATTGTCGAAGTCAATGCACTGGAAAACAATCCGCGCATCATTGCCACACAACAGGATCGGGTTTTTCTCGGCAACGGCGACCTCGCTTATGTCAAGGATGCCGATCCCGGTAAGGAAAACTGGCACGTTTATCGCAACGGCAAACCCCTGCTTGATCCTGAAGACGACAAACAGGTACTTGGCTACGAGGCTTTCTATCTGGGCACCGCCCGCCAGGTACGCCCCGGCGAACCGGCCACCTTCGAGATCAGGACCGCCAAGCAGGAAATCGGACGGGGTGACCGCCTGATTCCGGCAACCCGTCCCGCCTTGGTCGACTACATCCCGCACCGGCCCGACACACAGATCGACGGGCGCATCATCTCGATTTACGGCGGTGTCGGCTCAGCCGGGCGTGGTTCCATTGTTTCGTTCAATCGTGGCGCACAGGACGGACTGGAAATCGGTCATGTGCTGGCGTTGCAACGCAATCGCACCGTCTATGAACGCGACCAGAATGACCGGCGGATCAGTGTCAAGATTCCTTCGGAGCGCATTGGTCTGATCTTCGTCTTCCGCACCTTCGAGCGGATTTCCTACGCGCTCGTCCTGCAGTCGGAAGGCACGGTCGAAATCAACGACTACGTTCAGACGCCTTGACCCCGACCCCCCCGGTTTCAGGCGCTTGCCCCGATACCGGGCCGGAGGCACTGGCTGCTTGGCTGCGCCTGACGCTGATCCCCGGCATCGGCGGTGAAACGCAGCGCAAACTGCTCACCGCCTTTGGCCTGCCGCAGCATATCTTTTCCACCAGCTTCAGCAATCTGCGTGCCGTGATTGGTGACAAGGCCGCGCAACTGCTGCTCAATACCGACAACGAGCCTGCCATCGCTACCGCGCTCCAGTGGGCCGAAGGCGAGGACCAGCATATCCTGACGCTGGCCGACGCCGAATATCCGCAGGCGCTGCTCGAAATCCCCGATCCGCCATCGCTGCTCTACGTGCGAGGCCGCTGCGATCTTCTGAACCAGACGGCACTGGCCATCGTTGGCAGCCGCAATCCGACGCCGCAAGGCGTACAGAATGCCGAAAATTTTGCCGAAGCGCTTGCCGCCGAAGGCCTGGTCATCGTCAGCGGACTGGCAATCGGTATTGATACCGCCGCGCACCGGGGCGCGCTGAAAGCTCAGGGAGGCAGCATCGCTTTCATCGGCACCGGAATCGACCGGATTTATCCGGCGCGCAATCTCGAACTGGCACATCAGCTTGCCCGACAGGGTTGTGTCGTTTCCGAATTTCCTTTGGGCACACCGGCCATTGCGAGCAATTTCCCGCGTCGTAACCGGCTGATTTCCGGTATCTCGCGCGGCGTTCTTGTCGTGGAAGCCGCACCGAAGAGCGGTTCGCTGATTACTGCACGGCTGGCGGGCGAACAAGGACGTGAGGTCTTTGCCATCCCCGGTTCGATCCATTCGCC
>CAYMYD010000257.1:0-3734 GCA_964394535.1 uncultured Propionivibrio sp.
TCTGCTGCAGGGGCATAGCTCAATTGGCAGAGCGTCGGTCTCCAAAACCGAAGGTCGGGGGTTCGAGACCCTCTGCCCCTGCCATCATCGAATTTTTTAGCTGACGAAATGGCCGATAAAATCAAGTTTGCGTTGGCGCTACTGCTTCTGGCGGCTGGCGTGGCGGGCTTCTATTTGCTCGCCGAACAGGCCATGATCCTGCGTGTGCTGGCCGTTCTGGCCGGTGTCGCCCTGTCCGGGCTGCTGGCCTGGAAAACTGAACCAGGACAACAATTTTTCACCTTTGCCCGTGAAGCGACGGTCGAGGCCAGAAAAGTCGTCTGGCCGAACCGCAAGGAAGCCATGCAGACCACCGGCCTGGTTTTTGCCTTCGTGGTGATCATGGCATTTTTCCTCTGGGTGACTGATAAAAGCATCGAATGGGTGCTCTATGACCTGATCCTGCAATGGAGAAAGTCATGAGTAAGCGCTGGTACGTGGTTCATGCCTATTCCGGCTTCGAGAAGAGTGTGCAACGCGCCCTGGGTGAACGCATTCAGCGCAGCAATGTGCAGGATCTCTTTGGTCAGATTCTGGTGCCGGTCGAAGAGGTGGTGGAACTCAAGGCAGGCCAGAAGAGCATTTCCGAAAGAAAGTTTTTCCCCGGTTACGTGCTGGTCGAGATGGAAATGAACGACGAGACTTGGCATCTCGTCAAAAGCACGCCGAAAGTTACGGGTTTTGTCGGCGGAACCGCCAACAAGCCGACGCCGATTTCCGAGAAGGAAGTCGAAAAGATCATGCAGCAGATGCAGGATGGAGTTGAAAAGCCGCGGCCCAAGGTGTTGTTTGAGCCCGGTGAGGTGGTGCGTGTCAAGGAGGGCCCGTTTACCGATTTTCATGGATCGGTGGAACATGTCAATTATGAAAAGAACCGCTTGCGCGTCTCGGTGACGATTTTCGGACGCGCCACGCCGGTCGAACTGGAATTCGGACAGGTCGAAAAAGCATAATTCGCCTGTCCGGCGTTAAGGGCGGCCTGCGGGCCGTATTGCTTGTTACTGGGGAGCGCCTGAACAGCGCGTTGGTACCCGCATAAAGGAGTTTTACCGTGGCAAAGAAAATTGTCGGCTTTATCAAGCTGCAAGTGCCGGCGGGCAAGGCGAATCCTTCGCCACCCATCGGCCCCGCGCTGGGTCAGCGCGGTCTGAACATCATGGAATTCTGCAAGGCGTTCAACGCCCAGACCCAGGGGATGGAACCCGGTCTGCCGATTCCGGTGGTGATTACCGCTTTTGCGGACAAGAGCTTCACCTTCATCATGAAGACGCCGCCGGCGACCATTCTGATCAAGAAGGCCACCGGCTTGCAAAAAGGCAGCGCCAAGGCACACACCGACAAGGTCGGCAAGCTGACGCGGGCGCAGTGCGAGGCGATTGCCACGCAGAAAATGCCCGACCTGACAGCGGCCGACATGGACGCCGCCGTGCGCACGATTGCTGGCAGCGCCCGCTCGATGGGCATCACCGTGGAGGGCCTGTGAGATGGCGATACTGACGAAACGCCGCAAGGCAATGCAGGGCAAGATCGACCGCAGCAAGAACTATGCGGTGACCGAGGCACTCAAGCTGGCCAAGGAATTCGCCAACGCCAAGTTTGACGAGTCCGTCGATGTGGCGGTTGCGCTGGGTATCGATGCGCGCAAGTCGGATCAACTGGTGCGCGGCTCCGTCGTGCTGCCGGCTGGTACTGGCAAGAGCGTTCGCGTGGCGGTTTTCGCCCAGGGCGATAAGGCCGAAGCCGCCAAGGCAGCGGGTGCCGATATCGTCGGCCTTGACGACCTGGCTGCCGAAGTGAAGGCCGGTAATCTGAATTTCGACGTGGTGATTGCCACACCCGACACGATGCGTGTCGTCGGTCAACTCGGCCAGATTCTCGGCCCGCGTGGCCTGATGCCGAACCCGAAGGTGGGTACCGTGACGGCCGACGTTGCCGGCGCGGTGAAGAACGCCAAGGCGGGTCAGGTGCAATACCGGACGGACAAGGGCGGCATCGTGCATAGCACGATCGGGCGTGCCTCGTTCGAGGTCGGGCAACTGGAACAAAACCTCAAGGCGCTGGTCGATGCCCTGATCAAGGCCAAGCCGGCAGCGGCCAAGGGCCAGTACCTGAAGAAGATTGCCGTCTCCAGCACCATGGGGCCGGGCGTGCGCGTCGACGCGACGACGCTGTAACCATTTGAAGGGCCGGAGCCGCTGCTGTTTCTGCAATGGCTCCGGAAAGAACTTTGGGCTGTCGGCCGCTAGCAAGGGCCGGCAGATCGTCAAAGACCGCAGGTGTCCGGAGTGCATTCCGGCTTCGGACTTAAGTGTGCAAGCGGCCTGCGTAGACGGTGTTACCCGGAACAGGATTTCTTGACAGTGCGTGCTCTTGCATTGAAGGGTCTCCTGCTTCAGGTCGCCGTGGGTGTGATGTTTCCGCAAGGAAGCATCGCGAGTTGACTTGATAGGAGGAAGGGCCGATGGGTCTCAATCTTGATGACAAAAAAGCCGTCGTGGCTGAGGTGTCGGCGGAAGTCGCCAAGGCTCAGACCATCGTCGTTGCCGAATACAGCGGCATGGCGGTGGTGCAGCTCACCAAGCTGCGTGCTCAGGCACGCAAGTCGGGTGTGTATCTGCGTGTGCTGAAAAACACCCTGGTTCGTCGTGCGGTGGCAGACAGTCCGTTTGCCGAACTGGCTGCGCAAATGACCGGGCCGTTGATCTATGGCATTTCTGCGGATCCCGTGGCGGCGGCCAAGGTCTTGAATGACTTTGCCAAAACCAACGACAAGCTGGTGCTGCGTGCCGGTTCCTACGGTGGCAAGGTGCTCGACAAGGCGGGTGTTCAGGCGCTGGCGTCGATCCCGAGCCGTGACGAGCTGCTGGCGAAGCTGCTGGGCGTGATGCAGGCACCGGTTTCCGGCTTTGCCGTTGCGCTCGGTGCACTGGCCAAACAACGCGAGGAAGCGGCGGCGGCCTGATTCGGCCGTACTGAAGCTGACTGACTGCTTTTTTATGTATTCAGATTTTAGGAGTAATTGATATGGCGATTAGCAAAGAAGACATCCTGGAAGCCGTAGGTGCAATGACGGTGATGGAACTGAATGACCTGGTCAAGGCATTCGAAGAGAAGTTTGGCGTTTCCGCAGCGGCCATGGCGGTTGCCGGTCCGGCAGCGGGTCCCGCCGCCGTGGTTGAAGAGCAGACGGAATTCACCGTCATGCTGCTGGCCTGTGGCGAGAAGAAGGTTGAAGTCATCAAGGTCGTCCGTGCGGCGACCGGTCTGGGCCTCAAGGAAGCCAAGGACCTCGTTGATGGCGCACCGAAGGCCGTCAAGGAAGCGATTGCCAAGGCGGATGCCGAAGCCCTCAAGAAGCAGCTCGAGGATGCCGGCGCCAAGGTTGAAGTCAAGTAATTCTTGCCCTGCAAGCTGGGCTGGCTGCCGTTATTGGTAGTCAGCCCTTTTGTGTTTGTCCGGAAACGCCATCCTTTTGGGCTTTCCCCTCGAGCACCCCACCTTCTGTCAGCGAGTAAATGCAAAAACAAATGGCCGGGATGACCTCTGTGGCGTGGCAGATCGCCCGTCAGGCCGATTGTTTTCCCCTTTGCCCGTTGCCATCCGTTTCAAGTCTGCCAATTGATACCGGATGTGCCAGGGTTTTTGCTTTCTGAGCTCGGAGCGACCATGACCTACTCCTACACCGAGAAAAAACG
>CAYMYD010000258.1:0-3725 GCA_964394535.1 uncultured Propionivibrio sp.
GCTTGAAGCGCAGCGCCGCGTCGATCTCGGCGGCGAGCGGCGCGACGTGTTCCTGATTGATGAAGGTGCCAGGGGAGCAGGAACCGACATAGACGGCGTCGATGTCTTTGGCTTCCAGGCCGGCATCGGCAATGGCCCCGCGACCGGCTTCGATCAGAAGGTCGTAGTAGGTTTTGGTGTCGGTGATGAGGCCGGTGGCTTTATCTTTCCGGACAAAGGCGCCAAATTCGGTGTTGTAAGCGCCAATGATGCTTGCTTTGGACATGGTGTACTCCTTGTTGTTGAAACACGCTGGATTGAATGCTGGGGATGGCGGGGAGAAAAGTTGCCTGCCCTCCCCGCCGCTTCCGGTTTACTTCGCCAGGATCTCGCTGCGCAGCCCCATCGGCGCGTCGCGGAAAATCCGTTCATCCATGGTTTTCAGGTTCGGACTGATCGCCGGACGGAAATCCATCAGGGCCAGCACGTCTTTCTCCAGATCGACCCCCGGTGCGATTTCGATGAGTTCCAGCCCGCTTTCGACCAGGCGGAAAACGCAGCGCTCGGTGATGTAGAGCACCGGTTGCCCGCTCTTGAAGGCAACTTCACCGCTGAAGGTGCGGTGTTCGACTTCGGCGACAAATTTGACCGTCTCGCCTTCCTTGAGAATCTTCAGTGCACCGTTTTCGACGGCGACATTGAGCTTTCCGGCGGTGAAGGTGCCGACGAACACCACTTTCTTCGAGGTCTGGCTGATGTTGATGAATCCGCCGGCCCCGGCCAGTCGCGGCCCGAACTTGCTGACGTTGAGATTGCCGTACTGGTCGGCCTGGGCGAGGCCCAGGAAGGTGGTGTCAAGACCGCCACCGTCGTAGAAGTCGAACTGGTAGGGCTGGTCGACAATCACCTGGGCATTGCTTGCCGCACCAAAGCTCAGACCACCGGCCGGTATGCCGCCGACCACGCCCGGTTCGGCGGTCATGGTCATCAGATCGACAATGCCTTCTTCGGCCGCGACAATGGCCACGCCTTCCGGCATGCCGATGCCCAGATTGACGATGCTGTCGGGTTGGAGCTCCATCGCTGCGCGACGGGCGATGATCTTGCGCTCGGAGAGTTCCATCGGCGCAATCGACGACATCGGTACACGAATCTCGCCGGAATACGCGGCGTTATACGCCTCGGCAAAGGTCTGCATGTGGTATTCGGGCTTCTCGGCGACCACGATGTAATCGACCATGATGCCGGGAATCTTGACTTCGCGCGGGTTCAGGGAGCCGCGCTCGGCAATGCGTTCGACCTGAACGATGACGATGCCACCCGAGTTGTGCGCGGCACTGGCGACCGAGATGGCTTCCAGGGTCAGCGCTTCCTTTTCCATCGTCACATTGCCATCGGGGTCGGCGGTGGTGCCGCGCAGGAAGGCAACATGGACCGGATAGGTCTTGTAAAAGAGGTATTCCTTGCCGCCGATCTCCATCAGCTCGACGATGTCTTCCTTGGTCGCGCTGTTGATCTTGCCACCGCCATAACGCGGATCGACAAAGGTGCCCAGACCGATGCGGGTCACCTGCCCCGGTTTGCCCGCCGCGATGTCACGGAACAGATGGGAAACCACACCTTGCGGCAGGTTGTAGGCTTCGATCTTGCCCTCGATCGCCAGCTTTTGCAGCTTGGGTGCCAGCCCCCAGTGGCCGCCGATGACGCGTTTCACCAGGCCTTCATGGCCCAGATGATTGAGGCCGCGATCCTTGCCGTCGCCCTGCCCGGCTGCATAGAGCAGGGTCAGGTCACGCGGCGTACCGGCCGGAGATTCCGGGTCATTGCCCAGAAAACGTTGTTCCAGGGCGATGGCGACGTTTTCGGCAAAACCGATGCCGACAAAACCACAGGTCGCCAGGGTGTCGCCATCCTTGATGTAGCGGACCGCTTCGGCGGCGCTGACAATCTTGTTTCGACCGGCCGTTTTTTTATCGTTTGCGGGTAAATCATTGCTTGAAGTCATGACAGACGCTCCATTTCGTTCCGAAAATGGCGAGGGGATGCGAGTGACGGGGCATCCCCCATCACTCGACCCACCTCTTGCCTCACTTTTCTTTAGACCACACCCATCGTTCCGAGAACGATACCGACCACGGTGACGGCGATCGGGATGATGACCGAGACCATGCCGATGTCGGCATAGCTCTGCCGGTGCGTCAACTGGGTGATGCCCAGCAGCGTGACGACAGCGCCGTTATGCGGCAGCGTATCGAGGCCACCGCAGGCCATGGCCACAACGCGGTGAAGCACTTCAGGATTGATCTTCATCGCAATGGCTTGCTGATAGAAGATGTCACCCATTGCCCCCAGCGCAATGCTCATGCCGCCTGAAGCCGAACCGGTGATACCGGCGAGAACGTTGGTGGCAACTGCCGAGGTGATCAAGGGATTGTCCGAAAGGGCCAACAGCGCCGCCTGAACAATGGCGAAGGCGGCCAGTGTCTTGACCACGTTACCGTAACCCACTTCGCTGGCCGTGTTGAGAATCGGCAGCATCGAACCGAAAACCCCTTGGTTCACCGATTCCTTGACGTCGGTAAAACGCTTCCAGTTGAGGGTAATGGCAAAAACAATGGCGATCAGGAGCGAAACAATCAGCGCCCAGATACCGCGCACTGCACCCAGGGTGGTCAGGAATGGCTTGTCTTTCAGGTAGTCATAACCCGCCGCCTTCGCCGAGTAGACGAACTCCGAGAACACGAAGTTGAGGACGAGTACCAGAATGATGGGCATCAGGGCAACGGTCAGCGATGGCAGGTTGCTGTCATCAAAGGCTTTGAAAGACTCCTGCGGGTGATCACCATAGAACTCGCCCTGCGCATTGGCCTTCTTGGCGCGATGGGTCAGCCACCAGATGCCCAGCGCAAACATCATGGCACCGCAGATGGTGCCGAGAATCGGCGCGGCGTAGACGGTTGTCTTGAAGAAAGGCATCGGAATGGCGTTCTGGATCTGCGGCGTGCCGGGCAGTGCCGTCATGGTGAAGGTGAAAGCACCGAGGGCGATGGAGCCGGGAACCAGGAACTTCGGCGTGCCGGATTCCTTGAACAGGTGCGCGGCAATCGGATACACGGCAAAGGCGACGACGAACAGCGAAACCCCGCCGTAGGTCAGAATCGCACAGGAGAGCACCACGGCGAGGATCGACCGCTCCTTGCCGAGTTTATTGGCAATGGCGTGGGCAATCGCCTTGGCACTACCGGAATCGTCCATGATCTTGCCGAAAACAGCACCGAGCAGGAAGACCGGGAAGAACATCTTGAGATAGTTCGCCACGTTCGGCATGTACACATGCGTAAACGTCGCCAACAAGGGCATATCTGAAAAACAGGCGGCCAGAAGCGCCAGAATCGGCGCCAGAATGAGGACGGTAATGCCCCGGTACGCAAGGTACATGAGCAGGCCAAGGGATACGAGAATACCGATTACGCCAATCATGAAAGACTCCTCCGTTGCTTGTTATGAGCGTCAATGACGCCCGTGGACAGGAAGATGTCAGGACAAGCTCGTCCCTTCACCCTCCACTGTTCCCTGATCAGGAAGCGTTTTGTTACGGCAAAACGCTTCATCCAGGGAATTCTTCTCATCTTTGGCAAGCCTGCTGAATCCTGATTACATGCGTATTACGCACCAGGTTCTGCTTATTGAGAAGAATCCAAGCAAGTTTCGCGCCAGTCAGTATAAGTTGTTGTTTTTATGTAAAA
>CAYMYD010000259.1:0-3720 GCA_964394535.1 uncultured Propionivibrio sp.
TTCCCGCGCTGGTCAGCGCCGTCAAGGAAGAATTCGGCCACATCGACATCCTGGTCAATAACGCCGGAGTGCAAAGCCGCCACAAGGCCGCAGAATTCCCGAAGAAGGATTGGGATTACGTGCTCAACGTCAATCTCAATGCCGTTTTCTTCATGTGCCAGGAAGTCGGCAAACTGATGCTCGCGCAGGGACACGGCAAGATCATCAACATCGCCTCGCTGATCTCTTTCCAGGGCGGGCTGTTTGTCCCCGCCTACGCCGCCAGCAAAGGGGCCGTAGCACAGTTCACCAAGACGCTGGCCAACGAATGGGCCAGCCAGGGCATCAACATCAACTGCATCGCCCCCGGCTACATGGATACCGAAATGAACACCGCCCTGATCGCCGACGCGACCCGCAGCCGGCAAATCATGGAGCGCATCCCGGCCGGACGCTGGGGCAAACCCGAAGACATGGTCGGCGCGGCGATTTACCTTGCCTCCCCGGCTTCCGACTACGTCAATGGCACCATCATCACCGTCGATGGTGGCTGGATGGGACGTTAGCCGCTCTATTACAGACATCTTTTTTTCTCTTCTGCATGCGGTATTATCCGCCACCCCATGTATCCATGTATGCATGGGGCCTGTAGAAGGGACGTCATACCGAAAAAACCACAAGAAATACGGAAAAGGCACATCGTCTGACTGATGATGAGGGGAGCATGCCGTAAACTGTTGTTTGCTCCGGATCGGGATGTTGTCTGAATCGGTACCTTACTCGATGAAATAATCCGGATAGTGTTGTGCTACCTGCGGCAGGGTTTGCATGACTTGGCGCACATGGGTTTCCAGGATATGCGCCGCCTGTGCGGCATCCTTGGCTTCAATGGCATCAATAATCTGGGCGTGATCGTCGATCAGTTCCTCGAATGGCGATGCCAGATCGTAGGAGAGAAAGCGGACGCGATCCATCTGGGCCTTGGCGCTGTCAATGACACGCCAGGCAAATTCCCGTCCGGCATGGAGGGCGATGCTCCGGTGCAGAGCATCGTCGAGCAGCAGAAAAGCATGGTTGTCACCATGCTTGACCTGTCTTTGTTGAGCCACCAACTGGCGCAGGGTTTCGATCAGTTCTTTTTTGTGTTGTCGGGCCACTTCTTTCACGATGGCAACCTCAACAACTTCACGAACATGGCGGGCGTCCAGCACTTCTTTTAGCGAAATCTTGCGGACGTAGGTGCCGATTTTCGGTGCCACCTCGATCAGGCGTTCATTTCTCAAGGAAATGAACGCTTCACGCACCGGTTGTCGGCTGATGGCAAAGCGGTTGCTCATCTCGACTTCAAAAATCGGCTGGCCGGGCAGGAGACTGGCACGGATGATGCTGGCCCGCAAATACCGGTGGAATCGCCCGCCCAGGGAGAGGGGTTCGTTCAGAGTCGAGCAAAAATTGGCAAAGTTGTTGATGTCTTCGAGGCTCATGACGTGATTTTAATGCAAAAGGACAAAAAAATATTTGACTCTTCTTTTTCTCTTCTGCTTGCGGTATCATTGAGAAGGTTATGTATACATGCCTCTCTACAGAAGAGGCAGCATGCAGCAAACCATCACAAGAATACGCAGAGAACACGCCCACTCTCCACACGTATCAAAATCAGTTCGGAAGGTTGTACCAGTGTGAGCCATGGCAAACCTTGCCAAGCGAGTGACTTGCCAGCTTCCGATAAGATCAATGGCACACCATGGCCGTCGATAGCGACAGGATGGGAAGCCAGAGGTTTTACAGAGAAAGGAAAAGCGTGATGTCTGAAAAAAACCCTGCGATATGGCTGTTGAAGTGGCTTATGGTCATCATCATCGCCCTGATGGCCATTCTCGTGTTCCTCAATGTCGTACTGCGTTACGGCTTTAACTCCAACCTGATGGTCACCGAGGAGTTGGGTCGCTATCTGTTCGTCTGGTTGACCTTCCTGGGGGCCATTTCGGCCTTCATTCGCAACCGTCACGTGCGGGTTGATACGTTCTTCAGCCGCATGTCGCCGCCCACCCAGCGTGTGGTTTCCATCATCAGCGACCTGGCCGTCTTCGCTTGCTGCGCCCTGATCGTCCTCGGCTGCTGGAAGCTGACCATGCTGAACACCACCAACTACCTCATGATCAGCGAGCTTCCGGTCGCCACCCTTTATTTCGCTGGCGTCCCGACCGGACTGGTGATCGGTCTGCTTTTGCTCGTACGCATCTGGCGCTCCCTGTCCGGTAAAGGAGTCGCACAATGACGATCCTGGTCTTTCTCACCAGCTTGCTGGGTTGTATCTTCATCGGCATCCCGGTCGCCTTTTCCCTGCTACTGTGCGGCCTGTCGCTGATGGTGTACATGAATGTTGTCGACATCCAGATCATGGCGCAGAACCTGGTCCATGGCGCCGACAGCTTCTCTCTGCTGGCCATCCCCTTCTTCGTGCTGGCCGGGGAGCTGATGAATGCGGGCGGTATATCCAAGCGCATCGTCGATCTGCCGCTGAAACTCGTCGGCCACAAACAGGGGGGCCTGGGCTACGTGACGATCATCGCCTCGGTGCTGATGGCCAGCCTTTCCGGCTCGGCGGCTGCCGATACGGCCGCCCTGGGCATGGTCTTGCTGCCGATGATGAAAAGGGCAGGCTATCAGCCCGGCAACTCGGTTGGTCTGATCGCAACGGGCGGGATCATCGCCCCGATCATCCCGCCGTCGATCCCCTTCATCATTTTCGGTGTCGCCAGCGGCGTTTCGATCTCCAAACTCTTCCTTGCCGGGATCGCCCCCGGGCTGATGATGGGATCCACACTTGCAGCAGTCTGGTGGTGGCAGTCACGCAACGCCCAGTTGACGATGAGCAAAAAAGCCCCCAAAGAAGAAGTCTGGCGCTCGTTCCGGGAAGGCGTCTGGGCCTTGCTGCTGCCGGTAATCATCATCGGCGGCTTTCGCAGCGGCATGTTCACCCCGACAGAAGCCGGTGCGGTTGCAGCGGTCTATGCCCTGTTCGTCGCGCTGTTCATCTACCGGGAACTGAAATTCCGTGATCTTTTCGAGGTGCTCTACGCAGCAGCCGAAACCACGGCCATCGTCATGCTGCTGGTCGCGGCCTCGGCGGTTTCCGCCTTCCTGATCACACTGGCCGATCTGCCCAGCATGATCGTCGAGCTGATGCGCCCGCTGGCCGGTTCGCCGATCGTCTTGATGCTGTCCATCATGGTATTTGTCATGATTGTCGGCATGGTCATGGATTTGACGCCAACCGTGCTGATCCTCGTGCCGGTACTGATGCCCTTGATCAAGGATGCCGGTATCGACCCCATCTATTTTGGCGTGGTGTTCATCCTCAACTGCTCGATCGGTCTGATCACCCCTCCAGTCGGCAACGTGCTGAACGTAATTACCGGGGTTTCGCGCATGCCTTTCGAGGATTGCGTGAAGGGTGTTCTGCCTTATCTGGGCTCCATGCTGGTACTGTTGTTCTTGCTCACCATTTTCCCGCCGCTGATCTTGGTGCCGCTGAAGTGGATCAGTTAAGCGTGGGTTTCTCTTTACCCTCATGTTTGGTGGTCAGAACATCCTGAAACTGATCGACGCCGAACGCAAGTAAGCGTACCAGACACCGCAGGCCGCGGCCTGCGGTGCAACATACCTTTGCCCTGGTGGAGCAATTTCAGCAGAACACCCTGCCGGAACTCCCCAGGGCATTGTTTTTTATCCTGAAAA
>CAYMYD010000260.1:0-3710 GCA_964394535.1 uncultured Propionivibrio sp.
TTCTGGCCCTGATGCAGGCCGTGCAGCGCGATGTGCGCGAACGCTTTGGCGTTGAACTGACGCCGGAGCCGGTGTTTGTCGGCGCCTGAGCGTTTTTGCCAAAAAAATCCCCGCGATCGTGATCGTTCCCACGCTCCTGCGTGGGAACGTATCGTCTGACGCTCCAGCGTCGCCTCCTGCCCGAGGAATCTCATTCGTACGATTACGCTTCGCTAATCGTACCTACGGTTCTGCAAACGGGCGCATTGTGCGTAACAAATCACTTTAAGTTAGTTTTTTTGCCCCTTGTTTTTTAAGGGTAATTTAGATCCGTCAACGTGTCGCAAATGCGTTGTAAGTCCTTGTCATCATTGGAATTTTTCACCAAAAACCCCTTGCTTTGGGCGATTGTTTGGCTTAAAGTGGGCGGAAGTGGAGAAAAGTGGGGAATCAGGGGATTCTCTGCTGTGTTTTGGCAAGGGAGCAGGTTTCGATGTTTCAGGGGGCAACAGCGCTGAGTCTTGACGTCAAAGGGCGGCTCGCCATTCCGGCGCGTCACCGGGAGGCGCTCGTCGAGGCTTCGGACGGCCAGTTGGTGCTGACCGCGCATCCGCACCGCTGCCTGCTGCTCTACCCCGAGCCGGCGTGGCTGCCGATCCGCGACAAGGTGCTGGCCACCTCCAGCCTCAACCCGCAAGCGGCATCGATCAAGCGGCTGCTGGTCGGTAATGCGCGCGACGAAACGCTTGATTCCGCCGGTCGTCTGCTGATCGCGCCCGAACTGCGCCAGTTCGCCGGGCTGGAAAAGCAGGTGTGGCTGGTGGGCCTCGGCAGCCACTTTGAAATCTGGTCGGACATCGGCTGGCAGAAGGAGCAGGACGCGGTCTTTGCCCTTGGTGACCAGTTGCCGCCGGGTCTTGAGGATCTGGCGCTGTGAACGCCGATCTGCAACATCGGACGGTGTTGCTGAGGGAGGCGGTCGCAGCACTGGCGGTAAAACCTTCCGGCACCTATCTCGACGGCACCTTCGGGCGTGGCGGACACAGCCGGGCCATTCTCGAACAGCTGGGGCCGGACGGGCGTCTGCTGGCGCTGGACCGCGATCCGCAGGCCGTGGCCGCGGCGCGGGAAATCAGCGATTCACGTTTTGCCGTGGCACATCGCTGCTTTGGCGAACTGGCGGCAGCTGCCGCGCAGGCCGGGGTCGGGCCGGTCGACGGGCTGTTGCTCGATATCGGCGTTTCATCGCCGCAACTCGACGCGGGGGAGCGGGGCTTCAGCTTCCGTTTTGATGCGCCGCTGGACATGCGCATGGATACCACACAGGGCGAGACCGCTGCCGATTTTCTGGCGCTCGCCGACATCAGGGAAATTACGGAGGTCATCAGGGACTATGGCGAAGAACGGTTTGCTTTCCAGATTGCAAAGAAGATTGTGGCTGCTCGGAGCGAGCGGCCTCTTACAACCACCGGTGAGCTCGCCGCGCTCGTACGCGAGGCCGTGCGGACCCGTGAGCCCGGCCAGGATCCGGCGACGCGTACCTTTCAAGCTCTACGGATTCACGTCAATCAGGAGCTCGAACAACTGAAAGAGGCGCTGCCACAGGCGGTGAAGCTGTTGTCGCCGGGCGGTCGGCTGGTGGTGATCAGCTTCCATTCGCTCGAAGACCGCCTGGTCAAGCGTTTCCTGCGCGATCAGGCGAGCGGCGACCAATTGCCGAAAAACCTGCCGCTGCGTTCGGTCGATCTGCCCGAGCCGCGCCTCAGGCTGGTTGGCAAGGCGGTACGGGCCGGGGCAGAAGAAATCGCGGCCAATCCGCGCGCGCGCAGTGCCGTGATGCGCGTTGCCGAACGGACGGCGGCGCCCCTGCCGGAGGCTGCCTGAAATGGCGCGCCTGAATATGCTCCTGCTGCTGGCCGCGGTGTTTTGCGCGCTCGGCACCGTGACCGCGCAGCATAAGGCGCGCAAGCTCTTCCAGGCACTGGAAGGCGAGCAGGAGCACGCCCGGCAACTGGAAATCGAATTCGGCCAGTTGCAACTGGAATTGTCGACCTGGGCGACTTCACCGCGCATCGAAAAAATCGCCCGTGAAAAGCTGCACATGCACGTGCCGGATGCGAAGAAGGTGCTGAACATCGCTGCGGGGAGCCGGCCATGATGAACTTCAAGGGCGCGCGCGCACACAAATTCGCCGAAAGCCCGGTGCTGAAGCCCTTGCTGCCAGCCTGGCGGGCGCGGCTGATGGTGCTGATGATCCTCGGCAGCTTTGTTCTGCTGATCGGCTGGGCTTTCTACCTGCAGGTGCTGAACAATGAATTCCTGCAGGAAAAGGGCGAATCCCGCTATCGCCGCGAGCTGGAAATTTCGGCCTCGCGCGGACGCATCGCCGACCGCAACGGCGACGTGCTGGCGATTTCGACGCCGATGAAGTCGATCTGGGCGGTGCCTGCCGACGCCAAACTGAACGCCGAACAGCAGAAACAACTGGCCAGGCTGCTGGAAATGGACGTCAAGGAACTGTCGCGCAAGCTGGCCAGCGACAGGAATTTCGTTTTCCTGCGCCGGCAACTGCCGCCGGAAGTCGGCGAGCGCATTGCCGCACTGAAACTGCCGGGCATCGGTCAGGACAAGGAATACCGGCGCTACTACCCGTCGGGCGAGATGACCGCGCACATCGTCGGCTTCACCGGCGTTGACGACAAGGGGCTGGAAGGCGTCGAACTGGCCTTCCAGAACCAGTTGATCGGCCATCCCGGCAGCCGCAGCGTGATCAAGGACCGGCGTGGCCAGATCGTTGAGGATGTCGGCTCGATCCGTCCGCCGCAGGACGGCAAGGACATTCATCTGGCACTTGATTCGAAGATCCAGTACCTCGCCTACAGCCAGTTGAAGCAGGCGGTCACCGACTTTCAGGCCAAGGCTGGCGGGGCGGTGGTGATCGACGCCAAGAGCGGCGAAATCCTCGCCCTGGCCAACTGGCCGACCTACAACCCGAACAACCGCGAACGCCTCTCCGGTGCGCAACTCAGAAACCGGGCAATTACCGACACCTTCGAGCCGGGTTCGGTGATGAAGCCGTTTACCGCCGCGCTGGCGCTGGAAAGCGGCAAGGTGCGGTTTGATACCGTGGTCAATTGTGCGCCGGGCAGGCTGACTATCGGCACGGCGACGATTTCCGACGCGCACCCGCACGGGCCGCTGACCGTGGCGCAGGTGATCCAGAAGTCCTCGAACGTCGGCACGGCGAAGATTGCCGCGATGATGAGCCCGCGCGAAATGTGGGAAATGTTCGACGCCGTCGGCTTCGGGCAGGCGCCGAAACTCGGCTTCCCTGGCGAGGTCAGTGGGCGCTTGCGGCCGTGGAAGGGCTGGCGGCCGATCGAGCAGGCGACGATGTCCTACGGTCACGGCATTTCGGTATCGCTCCTGCAGATGGCGCGGGCCTACACGGCCTTTGCCCGCGAAGGCGACGTCATCCCGCTGACCCTGACCCGGGCCGAACCGGCAGCCATCACCGGAAATCCGGTGTTCAGCCAGCAGACCGCACGCGAAATCCGCGCCATGCTGGAAATGGCCGTGCAGCCGGGCGGCACCGCACCGAAAGCGCGGGTTTCCGGCTACCGCGTGGCGGGCAAGACCGGCACCGCCTACAAGATCGAAAGCGGGCAGTACGTCAAGAAATACATCGCCTCCTTCGTCGGTTTCGCGCCGGTTTCCGACCCGCGCCTGAT
>CAYMYD010000261.1:0-3704 GCA_964394535.1 uncultured Propionivibrio sp.
CTGCCCGCCTGCTGGAACTGTGTGCGAAGCATGGCTTGCCGGGCGAGCGCGGTGTTGGTCTGCTGCGCGCCCTGATCCTTGCTGACGAGCGCAGCGCAGCCATCGTCCAGGCCGCGCAGGAGAAAGGGCTGCTGCTCAACGGGCCGCGCCCGGAACTGCTGCGCTTCATGCCTGCACTGACCGTCAGTCAGGCTGAAATCGACCAGATGATCGGGATTGTCGATGATTTGCTGGGCTCGCTGTCTTGACCGACTGCTGATAAATGTAATTACATCGTGGAGGGGGTTGTAGCGTCTTCAGCAAATGTCGATCTGATAGCGGAAAGTGTCAGCGGCACCGTGCGAGCGCCGCCATTCCAGCGGTTTGCGGTCAAAACCCAGCGCCAGTCGCTCAATAACGACGACCGGTTGCCCTTCTTCGATTGCCAGTTGCCGGGCGATTGCTGCACTGGCGGCTTCGACCGTCAGTGTTTCCTTTGCCGATGCAACCACTTGCCCGCAACGTGATTCGTAAAAGGGATAGAGCAGGTTGTCAAAGTCTTCCAGCGGGATGTCGAGCAAGGCGGAGAAGCGATTTTTCGGCAGCCAGATTTCTTCGGAGAGTGCGACTTTCCCGTCAATCACCCGGATGCGCGCCAGCCGGATGGCTTTTGCTTTTGTCGGGAGCTTCAGTGCCACAGCGACCGGCTCCGGCGGTATCTCCAGTACCCGCTCCAGAACACGGCCTTCGGGGATTCTTCGCCCACCTTCCGTCGTTAACAGGCGGAAAAAACGGAATAGTGAGGCGTCAAAGCTGGGGCGACGAACAAAGGTGCCGCGGCCCTGATTGCGCTCCAGCAGACCCTCGGCGACCAAGGTTTCGACGGCTTTGCGGACCGTACCCACTGCGACGCCATAGGTTCGCGTCAACTCAGACTCCGGCGGGATCGCCTCGTCGGGATGCCACTCTCCCAGCGTGATCTTTTCGAGCATCTCATCGCGCAAACGCTGATAGAGGGGCAGTCGTTCATCAGGCGGACTTTTTCTGGGGTTCATGCTTTTGCTCAAAAAAATTATGGATGCAACTTTATCGACATGACCAGCAAAAGTCTATTCCGATTTTCCAGGAAAACTGTCGAACCGCCATGTGCATTGATGCGTTGACTTGATGCTGAAACACACCTAGGATTATTCGTATAAACATATATATGTTTATACGAATCCTGTCAGAGGGTCCGTGGCAGGAGTGCCGAGCGGCAGCACAAGCCGCGCCTTGCCTTGAAGCGATTGTCTGATGTTGTTTAGCCTGTCACGGGGTCAGGCATTTGCTCAAGCATCACATATCAAAGGGGAATGGTTATGATGAGTTTGGTTGTGGTTTCGGCAATCGTCATCTCGATTGCACTGGGCTACAGGACAAAGATCAACACAGGGTTTTTCGCAATTGCGTTCGCTTACATCATTGGCTGCTTCATTCTGGATCTGAAAGCACCTGATGTCGTGAAGATGTGGCCGATCAACATCTTCTTTGTCATTTTTGCAGTTTCACTGTTCTACAACTTCGCGATTGTTAATGGCACGCTGGAAAAGCTGGCCGGCCTGATGATGTACGGTTGCCGCAACTTCCCTTTGATGTTGCCTTTTGCAGTTTTTTTTGCGGCAACGCTGATTGCCGGGATGGGAGCGGGCTTCTTCACCGTACTGGCCTTCATGGCACCGATTACCCTCCTGCTTTGTGAAAAAACTGGTATGGGCAAGATGGTCGGGGCGATGGCGGTCAATTACGGTGCTTTGGCCGGGGCCAACTTCATGTCCAGCCAGAGTGGCTTGATTTTCCGGGGGCTGATGCAGTCTGCAGGGGTTTCTGCTGATGCCGCTTTCGTCAATACGATCGGCATTTTTGTGGCGACCATGGTGATCCCGATCGTTGTGTTGGCCGTGCTGATTTTTTTGACGCGCAATCGTCAGAAGGCGGGAGAAAACGTCGCACTTGCTGATCGTCCCGAGCCATTTGACAAGAACCAGCGGACAACCTTGGTGCTGATCGGGATGATGATTGCCCTGGTGTTGGTTGCACCTCTGCTGCGTATGGCCTTTCCAGCCAACCAGAGCATCGCTTTTATCCAACTCCAAGATGGATATCGGGCTGGTAGCCAGTGTTTTTGCTGTCATTGCCTTGCTGATGAAGCTCGGCGATGAAAAGAAAGTTGTTGCCATGGTGCCTTGGGCAACGTTGATCATGATCTGTGGTGTTGGCATGCTCATTTCGGTAGCTATCAAGGCCGGGACAATCAAACTGCTGGCTTCGTGGATTGGCTCCAGCCTGCCTGTTTATCTGGTGCCGTTGGCGATCTGCATCGTCGCCGCGATCATGTCCTTGTTTTCGAGCACCTTGGGGGTTGTTGCTCCGGCCTTGTTTCCGCTTGTTCCGGCACTTTCCACTTCGCTCGGCCTTGACCCGATGTTCTTGTTTATTGCGATCATCGTTGGCGCCCAGTCTTCGGCAATTTCGCCGTTCTCGTCGGGGGGAAGTTTGATGCTTGGAGCCTGCTCTACGGAGGAGGGGCGTACCGAACTGTTCCCGCAGTTGTTGTTCCACGCAGTGCCGATCGGATTTTCTGCAGCGCTGCTGCTAACCGGGATTTTGACCTTTATCCTGTAACCCGGAAACTGGAGATTGTAATGACATATTCTGAAAAACTGCTCGAAGGCATCATCGACATCCACATTCATACCAACCCTGACCTTCGACTCCGGCGACTAAGTGACCTGGAGCTTGCTGTCGAAGCGCAACGGGTCGGTGCCAGAGCAATCGTTATCAAGTCCCATCTGTTTACCACGGTGGATCGTGCCTGGATTGCCCAGCAAGCGACGCCCGGAGTGCAGATTTTTGGTGGTATTGTCCTCAACCCACATGTCGGCGGGCTCAATCCTGTTGCGACCGAGACGGCACTCAAGATGGGAGCGAAAATTGTCTGGCTGCCGACTTCCTGGTCGTCCAATGAACGATTGCGCCAAGGAAAAAACGACGGAGTGGAAAGCGTGGTTGATGGCAAGGTTGCCGCACCCCTGCTCGGTATCCTGCAGATGATTGCCGAGCATGATGTTGCACTGGCAACGGGTCATCTGACCCCGGCAGAGTCGCTGATTGTTGTTGAGGAGGCGCGCAAACAAGGGGTGAATAAAATCATCATCAACCACCCTGAATGGACGACAATCGATATGTCGATTGCCGATCAGAAACGACTGGCTCAGTTTGACGTTTTCTTCGAGCGTTGTTATGCGCGCAATGTGGGCGGCAAGTATGACAAGAACTTCCAGCGTAATCTGGAGGCCATGCAGGAAATCGGCTTTGATTCGACGATTGTCGCTACCGACGGTGGTCAGACCGAGAATCCTGTGTGGAGCGAGGCACTGGCCGAGTATATCGACTACCTGTCACAGGCAGGGGTGCCTCAGGCAGCGATCGACCGGATGACCAAAGTCAATCCGGCCAGGGTTCTTGGCCTGGACGAGGACCTCGTTGAGTAAAAGCGTGTCGCAGAAACCCCGGTCATCAGGTCGGGGTATTCCTCTTTCCACAGTTTTTTCACGCTAAAGACCGGGCAGCTTTCTTGCGCCCTTTGCAAATTATGCAATCAGCAAGACACTTTTTCGGTCGCTTCGTTTCACGATGTGACAGCGCGTCATGATTGTCTTATATTCCGCCCTTTTCAACCCTCGAAC
>CAYMYD010000262.1:0-3684 GCA_964394535.1 uncultured Propionivibrio sp.
TCCATCACCGATGGCACGGTTCGTCTGGATGTCGGCAAGAATCACGATTGTCCGCCGGTTGCGCGTGCCCTTGCCGACGGGATGCCGGCGCTGGCGCTGACTGACCTTTCCAATCTCTTCGGCATGGTCAAGTTCTATACGGCGGCGCGTTCGCGTGGCCTGAAGCCGATCCTCGGCTGCGACGTTTACGTAACCAACCCGAACGATCCCGACCGCCCCTGGCGCTTGCTGTTGCTGTGCCGTTCGCACCGGGGTTACCTGCAACTCTGCGAACTGCTCTCGCGGGCGCAGCTTGCGCCGCGCGTGCGCGGGCGGGCGGAAATCACCTGCCAGATGCTTGATGAGGTCGGTGTCGATGGGCTGATTGCCCTCTCCGGGGCCGGGCTGGGCGATGTTGGCGAGGCGCTCGCGCAGGGGAATGGCGAGCAGGCGGCGACGCGCGCCCGGGATTGGGCGAAACGCTTTCCCGATGCCTTCTATCTTGAAGTGCAGCGCGTGCATCCGCGCGGACAGGCACAGCAGGAAGCGCTGGTCGCGGCGACGGCAGAACTGGCGGCCACGCTCGATCTGCCGCTGGTGGCCACGCATCCGATCCAGTTCCTCGACCGCGACGATTTCCTCGCGCACGAGGCGCGCATGTGCATCGCCGAAGGCTATATGCTCGGCGACAAGCGCCGCCCGCGCCCCTATACCGAGGAGCAGTATTTCAAGACGCAGGCGGAAATGGGCGAGCTGTTCGACGATCTGCCCGAGGCGCTGGAAAACACCGTGGAGATCGCCCGGCGCTGCAATCTGTCGATCACCCTGGGCAAGAATTACCTGCCGGATTTCCCGACGCCGCCGGGGGTGACGCTGGATGATTTCCTGCGCCAGCAGGCGGTGGCCGGGCTGGAAAAACGCCTGGTGCTGCTTTTCCCTGACGAGGCCGAACGCGAACGCGCCCGCCCGACCTATGAGGCGCGCCTGCGCACGGAGACGGAAACCATCGTGCAGATGGGTTTTCCCGGCTACTTCCTGATCGTTGCCGATTTCATCAACTGGGCCAAGAACAACGATGTGCCGGTCGGGCCGGGACGCGGTTCGGGAGCCGGGTCGCTGGTGGCCTTTTCGCTCGGCATCACCGATCTGGACCCCTTGCGCTACGCGCTGCTGTTTGAACGCTTCCTCAACCCGGAACGGGTGTCGATGCCCGACTTCGACATCGACTTCTGCCAGGAAAAGCGCGGACTGGTCATCGACTACGTGCGCGACCACTACGGGCATGATGCCGTGTCGCAGATTGCCACCTTCGGCACGATGTCGTCCAAGGCGGTGATCCGCGACGTCGGGCGGGTGCTCGACATGCCTTACACCCTCTGCGACCAGCTTTCCAAGTTGATTCCGCTGGAGGCCAACAAGCCCTTGTCGCTGGCCAAGGCGGTTGAAGTTGAACCGCAACTCAAGGAACGCATCGACAGCGAAGAGGAGGTGCGCGAGCTTTTTGACCTCGCCGAACGGCTGGAAGACCTGACGCGCAACGTCGGCATGCACGCCGGGGGCGTGCTGATCGCGCCGGGCAAGCTCACTGATTTCTGTCCGCTGTATTCGGCGGACGCCGGTGTAACCGTCGTTTCGCAGTACGACAAGGACGATGTGGAAAAAGTCGGGCTGGTGAAGTTCGACTTCCTGGGCCTGCGAAACCTCACCATCCTCAAGCTGGCCGTTGACTACGTCGAGCAGTTGACCGGCAGCCGCCCGCCGCTGGAAACCCTGGCCTTTGACGACCCGAAGGCCTACCAGATTCTCAAGGATGCCAACACCACGGCGATCTTCCAGGTTGAATCGGAGGGCATGAAAAAGCTGCTGAAAAAGCTGCAACCCGACCGCTTCGAGGACATCATCGCCGTGCTCGCGCTGTACCGCCCCGGCCCGCTGGGTTCCGGCATGGTCGACGACTTCATCCTGCGGAAAAAAGGCCAGCAGAAGATCGACTATTACCACGATGATCTGAAAGCCAGCCTGGAGCCGACCTACGGCGTGATCGTGTATCAGGAACAGGTGATGCAGATTTCGCAGATCATCGGCGGCTATACGCTGGGCGGGGCCGACATGCTGCGCCGGGCGATGGGCAAGAAAAAACCCGAAGAAATGGCCGCGCACCGCGCCACCATCGCCGAGGGGGCGAAAAAGAAGGGCTACGATCCGGCACTGGCCGAGCACCTGTTCGACCTGATGACCAAGTTCGCCGAATACGGCTTCAACAAGTCGCACACCGCGGCCTACGCCGTGGTCACCTACCAGACCGCCTGGCTGAAGGCGCACCACTGCGCGGCCTTCATGGCGGCGACCCTGTCGTCGGACATGGACAACACCGACACGGTGAAGATTTTCTACGACGACGCGCTGGAAAACCGGCTCAAGCTGCTCAGCCCGGACGTCAACGCCTCGCTATACCGCTTCGTGCCGGTCGACCGCAGCACCATCCGCTACGGCCTGGGGGCGGTCAAGGGCACGGGAGAGCAGGCGGTCAATGCCTTGATCAGGGCGCGCGATGAGGGCGGCCCGTTCAAGGATCTGTTTGATTTCTGCCTGCGCGTCGACAAGCGCATGGTCAACCGGCGCACCATCGAAGCGCTGATCCGCGCCGGGGCATTCGATTCGCTCGACGACCACCGGGCGCGTCTGATGGCCTCGGTCAGCATCGCCATGGAAGCCGCCGAGCAGGCCGAGCGCAACGCCATGCAGGCCAGCCTGTTCGACGTTTTTGACAGCAGCACCCAGGCCGAACACGGTCCGCAGTATTGCGAAGTGCCGCGCTGGAGCGAGGCGCAAAAGCTCGCCGAGGAAAAGCTGGCGCTGGGTTTTTATTTTTCCGGCCATCCCTATCACAGCTTCAAGGCCGAAGTGTCGCGCTTCGTCAAAAAGCCGCTTGACGCGCTGGAGCCGCGCAAGGAGCCGCAGATGCTGGCCGGACTGGTTGTCGGTGTGCGCACTAAAATCACCACGCGCGGCAAGATGGCCTTTGTCCTGCTTGATGACGGCAGCAGCGCCCTGGAAGTCTCGGTGTTCAACGAGATTTTCGAGGCCGAGCGCAGCAAGATTCGGGACGACGAAGTACTGATCGTCGAAGGCAAGGTACAGAAGGACGATTTCGCCGGGGAAGGGAAAATCCGTGTCGTCGCCGAACGCCTGCTGACACTGGCCGAAGCCCGTAGCCGTTTTGCCCGGCATTTAAGCCTTTCGCTCAACGGTCAGACTAGCGGCACGCAGGGCCGCCTCGCCGCGCAACGTCTGCGTACCCTGCTCAGCCCCTACATGCCCGGCAACTGCCCGGTGCACCTCAGCTACCGCAACAGCGAGGCCAGCGGCGAACTGGTCTTCGGCGAGAACAGCCGGGTACGGCTTGAGGATGAGCTGCTGTCAGCCCTCAATGAATGGCTGACACAGGAGAACGTCCGGGTCGAGTATTGATTTGTCGCATGAAGGCACAAACCGCGCCTCTCAGGACGGGATGGCGCTGCGCTTATTCGCCCTACGCGAACAGCGACGACACCAGGCCGATCAGCACGGCGGCAACGAATCCGCCGATGGTCAGCACTGCCGCATAAGGCAGCGCCTTTTCCCGCGCAACGCCCATCATTACCGGGATACCCTGGAACAGCAGATAAACGGAATACAGCGAAGCCGCCAGGCTGAGCACGGACG
>CAYMYD010000263.1:0-1687 GCA_964394535.1 uncultured Propionivibrio sp.
ATTTCAAGCTAACCAAGGAGAAACTGAAAATGACGCGCATCTATGACGATCCGGAAGTATTTGCAACCACCGCAATCGCGGGTTTCAGTTCGATTTATGCGCGCCATGTGCGCCCGGTGACCGGCGGCGTGTTGCGCTCGACGGCCACGCCGGAAGGCAAGGTGGCGCTGGTTGTTGGTGGCGGTTCCGGGCACTACCCGGCATTCGCCGGTTTTGTCGGCCCCGGCATGGCCGATGCGGCCGTTGCCGGTGACGTTTTTGCGTCGCCTTCGGCGCACAGCGTCGCGCACGTGACCCGCCTCGCGCATCGCGGCGGCGGCATCCTGCTTGGCTTCGGCAAATACGCCGGTGACGTGATGAATTTCGGTCTGGCGGCCGAGCGTCTGCAATCCGAAGGCATTGACGTGCGCATCCTGCCGGTGACCGACGATGTGGCCAGCGGCCCGGCCGACAAGCCCGAGCTGCGCCGTGGCGTGGCGGGTGATCTGGTGGTGTTCAAGATTGTCGGCGCGGCGGCCGAAGCCGGGCTCAATCTCGACGAGGTCGAGCGGATCGCGCTCAAGGCCAACGCCAGCACCATCACCTTCGGCGTTGCCTTCACCGGCTGTACCCTGCCGGGGGCGAAAGAGCCGTTGTTTACCGTTCCGCCGCAGCGCATGGGCGTCGGTCTGGGCATCCACGGCGAACCGGGCATCAGTGAAGAGGACGTGCTCCCGGCCAAGGAACTCGCCGCGATGCTGGTCAAACGCCTGCTGTCGGAAAAACCGGCCCAGACCAGCGGTCGCGTGGCCGTTGTGCTCAATGGCCTGGGCTGCACCAAATACGAAGAACTGTTCGTCCTCTGGGTCGGTGTCGAGGCCGAACTGAAGAAAGCGGGCCTCACCGTCGTCATGCCGGAAGTCGGCGAATTCGTCACCAGCCTGGACATGGCGGGTTGCTCGTTGACCATCACCTGGCTCGACGAGGAACTCGAAAAGTTCTGGTGCGCGCCGTCCGATTCGCCGGTACTGCGCCGTGGCGCGATCATCCCGGTCGAACCGGCACCGGCGATTTCAGAAAAACCCAAGGAAATCACCAGCTTCCCGGAGTCGACGGAAAAATCCCGCGAAAACGGCAAGCTTGTCGCCAATCTCCTGTCAGTCATGGCCAGAAAGCTGCGTGAGGCCGAGGACGAGTTGGGCAAGATCGACGCGCTCGCCGGGGACGGCGATCACGGCATGGGCATGACGCGCGGCTCGGCGGCTGCGGTTGAAGCCGCCGAGAAGGCCGTTGCAGCCGGTGCCGGTGCCGCCAGTGTGCTGGCGGTCGCTGGTGACGCCTGGGCCGACCGGGCGGGTGGCACCTCCGGCGCGCTGTGGGGTCTGGCGCTGCGGACCTGGAGCACGGCGTTCAGCGATCAGGCGGTACTGAATCCTGACGCGGTGGCCAAGGGAGCACAGGCCGGACTCGATGCGGTGGTGCGTCTGGGACGCGCCAAGGTGGGTGACAAGACCCTGGTCGATGCCTTCGCGCCCTTCGTCGCCACCCTGCAGGCCGGACTGAAAGACGGATGCAGCCTGACCGAAGCCTGGAACAAGGCCGCCCGGGCGGCAACGACCGCTGCCGAGCAGACCGCGCAACTGACCCCGAAACTCGGTCGCGCCCGTTCGCACACGGCTCGCAGCCTCGGCCATCCCGACGCCGGAGC
>CAYMYD010000263.1:1787-3668 GCA_964394535.1 uncultured Propionivibrio sp.
TCCCTGCAACAGGTTGTCGATGCCGGATTCACGGAGCTGGACCCGAGCGATAGCTGGCTGCGTGTGGCCGATCTTTCGCCCAGCCGCCTGCGCGAATTTCAGTATCTGCTCAAGACCCTGGGCCTGACGGTTCCGGCCATCTCGACCACCCGCCGCAGCAGCGTGATCGACCCGGTGCATGCCGACGAGTACCTGGCCTACAACCATCGCGTCATCGATACCGCTGCCGAGATCGGAGCCAAGGCGGTGAGTTTCGGCCTGTTCGGCTTGCTCACCGAAGAACAGCAAAAGCGGCTGTGGTTCTGGACTGCCGAAGGTGTCAAGAATCCTGACGATCCGGCCACCTACCAGAAAGCCGTGAGCCGTATCCGCGAACTCGGCAAGCATGCCGCCGAACTCGGCCTCGAAGTCTCGCTGGAAATGTACGAAGACACCTACATCGGCACCGCCGATGGCGCGGTCAAGTTCATCAACGATGTTGACCTGCCGACCGTCGGCATCAACGCCGACATCGGCAATCTGGTGCGCCTGCATCGTCCGGTCGAACACTGGTCGTCGATGATCGACAAGCTCATGCCCTACGCCAAATACTGGCACGTCAAGAACTACATGCGCATTGAGGATCCGGAAAAGGACCTGATCATTTCCTACCCGACCTCGCTGGCGCTGGGCATCATCAATTACCGCGTCGCCGTGCAGAAAGCCATCGCCTGCGGCTTCAAGAGCGCCTTCCTGTGCGAACACTACGGCGGCGACGGCCTTTCCGTCTGCGCGATGAACCGCGATTACCTGAGAAGCATCCTGCCGCGCTGATTGATCAGCAAGACGAAAAAAAGCCCCCGAACCGGGGGCTTTTTTGTGGGTGCTCAGGACTCAGCGGATGACTGACTCGACGGCTTCCACCACCTTGGCCGACGTGATGCCGAGGAACTCGAACACCTGATTGGCCGGGCCGCATTCGCCGAAGCGGTCGATGCCGATCACCTTGCCTTCGAGGCCGACGTACTTGTACCAGCCTTCGCTGACACCGGCTTCGACAGCAACGCGCGGGATGCCACAGGGCAGCACCGATTTGCGGTAGGCCGCATCCTGCTGGTCAAACATGAAGTTCGACGGCATCGAGACAACGCGCACCGGCACGCCCTTTTCGGCCAGGGCCGCCTGGGCCGCCACGGCGAGCGAGACTTCGGAGCCGGTGGCGATGATCACGGCCTTCGGCGTTCCGGCGCAATCCTTGAGCACATAACCGCCCTTGCGAATCGCCGCCAGTTGCGCGGCATCACGCGCCTGGTGCGCGAGGTTCTGACGGGTCAGGATCAGCGCCGTCGGCGTGGTCTTGTGTTCGACAGCCATCTGCCAGGCGACGAAGGCTTCGACGCTGTCGCACGGACGCCAGACGTCCATGTTGGGGATCATGCGCAGGGTCGCCGTCTGTTCGATCGGCTGGTGCGTCGGGCCGTCCTCACCAACACCGATGGAGTCATGCGTGAAGACGTAGATCGGGTTCACCTTCATCAGCGCCGCCATGCGGATGGCGTTGCGTGCATATTCGGAGAACATCAGGAAGGTGCCGCCAAACGGGCGGAAGCCACCGTGCAGGGCGAGGCCGTTCATCACCACGGCCATGCCGAACTCGCGCACACCGTAGTGAATGTAGTTGCCGCCTTCGTTCATCGCCTTGGCGCAGACTTCCTTGCAGCCCTTCCACATGGTGAGGTTGGACGGAGCGAGGTCGGCCGAACCGCCGACAAATTCGGGGACCAGCGGGGCGAGTGCCTGAATGGCATTCTGCGAGGATTTGCGCGTGGCAATGACTTCGGCCTTGTCGACGATGGCTTGCAGGGCCTTGGCCGAATCCGCGGCGTAGTTGGCGGCGAGTTC
>CAYMYD010000264.1:0-3625 GCA_964394535.1 uncultured Propionivibrio sp.
CCCTTCTCGTCAAGGGCGTTCCGGCGGGGGTGCACATCGAAGGCATGCAGTTTGTTGGGGGTAGTGGTAGCGAGCGTATCTGGTCGGCAACGAATCTTGCGGCATTCAACAATGCACAGCTCGTTTTCGAGAACAACTGGAGCGGCACGCTCAAGCTTCAGATCAGCGCGGTCTCGACGGAAAATGACGGCGATACTTACCAGAGCCGTTGGCAGGAGGTCAAACTGGAAGTTGCCCCCACGCCCGAAGCGACCATCGTGACCAGCACCGCACTGGTCGAAGACGGCCCGCCGACCCAGGTTGATTTCACGCTTCAGCAGCAGAACGGCGATACCAACGAAACGCTGGCCGGGGTACGGATTTCGGCCAGTTCGCTGCAAACCGAACGGTACCGGCTCTATCTCGACGCTGACGGAACGCAGGAGATCACCACGCTCACGTCCAACGCTGGCTACTATGAGCTTGATGCCACGCAGGCGCAGAATCTCTACGCACGCGGGGTCAATAACTATTCCGGCGCGGCAGGATTTTCCTTCCAGTACGGGGTGACGGATAAGTCTGTCGACGGGACGCTGTCGAATACCGTCTGGACAACAGCCACCTACGGTCTTGCGGTTTCCGGCGGCATTACCCCGCTGAGTGACGCCACGGCAACGACGCTGGTCAGTGCTCCCGTTGGTCCGACGGCAGCAGGCGAAAGCGCTACCATCAAGGTCAATGTCACGCAGTTGGATGATACGGATGGCCCGGATATCGATGGCAGCGAACAGTTGACGCACTTCGTCATCGACAACGTGCCTTCGGGCGTGGTGGTTGTGGGTGGGGTTTGTCTTGGCAGCACCGGGAGCGGTTGGCGCTGGATGCTCGACAGCACGGACCAGTCTTTTAATACGGCCACGCTGGCGCGGGACATTCAGTTCGATGTCATCCACAGCGCCGCCAGCCAAAACTCGACGCTGACCATCACCGCGTTCTCGCGCGATACCGGCGCACTGCTGGCGGCCAGCTCCAGTACGGATTGGACGTTTTCGACGACAGGCGCCGGTGGCGGCGGTGGAGATGGTTCCTCGTTTGCCAAGGTTACTCAATGGGCGGACAAATCTGGCACGCTCACCGAGGATAGTGCGCAATCCTTGTCTGCTCTGGTCGATGCTGAAATCAGCAATGCGAACGTCAATACGCAATGGAGCATCACGCTCATCGACCTGCCCAATGGTTGCACGGTCACTGGCTCGGGGCTGACCATCACGCAAATGACCCATGGTAATCAGAATCTCTGGGTGGTGTCCGGCTCAGGGGATAATGACGCCTTGCAGACGGCGCTGGACAATATCACGATCACCCCGCCGCTCAACTGGAACGACAACAAACACACGGATTTGCCGTTCAAGAGCACACTCACCCTTTTCGACATGAATGCGAACTATGCCACGCGTGAGGCGGTCGAGTTCCATCCCACCGTAACGCCAGTGAGCGACAGTACGACGATCAGCCTGACCGATCAGGATATCGGCGACGCGGCAAACGCCAGTTCGACGATCACCATCCGGCTGAGCAATCCGGCGGATGACAGCGCGGCGCAGGTGGTGGATGGCCAGGTTTATCTCCGCCTCAATGAAGAGGCTGGAATGAACGGCACCCTTTCCTATAACGGCATCCCACTGGTGAAGAAGATGGTTAATGGCATCACCGGTCTGCTGGACGGCGAATACTACGTCATCACCGGGGTCGCCAGCGCCACGGAAACGCTTAGTCTCAGCTATCAGCCGGGAGCCAATACGCGCGGAACGGTTTCTTACGATGTTTATGTGCAGAATCAGGAAACGGGGGCGAGCAACGTCGTTCTTGCCTCGCAGTACGGCAGTTTCACCGTTTCGCCCGCCAATAACGGCGTGACGTTTGGTACTCTCGCCGCTTCTTCTGGCGATGAGGATAAGCTGGTGCAGCTCAATGTGAGCGCCACGCTCAACGATTCGGCCCACGAGACAATCCACGCCGTGCGTCTCGAAAATGTGCCGGCTGAATTCCTTGTGTTTGTCGGGGACGCTCCAAGCCAAACGGCTGCGCTGAATCTGGGTGATGGCGTCTGGGGGCTGCCGCTGACTGCGGGAGCGACGGCAATTCCCAAGATCTGGATCAAGGGGCCGGAACACTGGAGCGGCAAGCTTGAAGACATGACGCTCAAGCTCTGGTCGGGCGAAGCCGGCATCGAGCCGACATTGAGCGAAATCTCGAATCTCGCCCTCGACATCCTGCCCGTTGCCGATGGTCTGGTGATGCATCCGAATTATTCCTTCGGCAAGGAAAACGCGCCGGTTCAACTCAACCTCAACAGCTATCTTGCTGACAAGGAAGAACTCGTCACGCTGAAGGTCGAGGGGCTGGGAGAGAAGGCGAGCTTCTTCGGTGCGGGCGGCGCAGCGCTTACAGCCGTCTGGGATGGCAGCGTCTACACCCTGAGCAATCTGACGGAAGCCGACGTGATCGCCCTCTCCGTCCTGCAGCGGGACGGTGACTATCATCTGAAGGTCACGGCGCAGACGACTGATCAGGCTGACGGCCTGGCTGGCAGCACTTCTTCGCCCACATCGGCCACATTCGACCTGCATATCGCCAATGTGCCGGGCTCGGCAGGTGATGACCGGCTGCTTTACAACGGCGACAGGGTCGATGGCGGTGACGGGCAGGACACGGTCCTCCTGCGCCCTGACGACAACCTGACGGGTGCCGACCTCGGCAAGCTCTTCAATGTCGAAGTGATTGATCTTTCGGGGGGCGCCCATCAGGTGGCGGGCCTCAGCCAGGCCGCCGTGCTGGGCATGACGGGTGCGGGCCAGACGCTGACGGTTCAGGGTGACGCGGATGACAGCGTTTCGCTGGTCGGGGGGTGGAGCAGCACCGATGGCGTGACCTATACCAGCGGTACAGCCACCTTCGTGAATGCTGGTGGTGGTGCCAAGGTCGCTATCGAAGGAACCGGTGGCGCCGACACCCTGCACTATTCGGGGCATGAAACACAGGTCGATGGCGGAGTGGGAACGGATACACTCAAGCTGGCAGGCAGCATCGATCTTGAAACTGCCGATTTTGGCAGGCTGAAAAACATCGAGCGGATCGATCTTGGCAGCGGGGATCACCACGTCGTCAGCCTTAACGCCCAGGATGTGCTGGACATGACGGGCAACGACAAGACGCTGATGATTCTTGGTGATGCGGCTGATCGGGTGAGCCTGGGCAAGACTGCTGGTGGTCAGGAGTTTGCTGAATCCGGATGGCAGCACACTGAGACCATTGGCGGTGTCAGCCATACTTTCGACGTTTACACCAGCACCCTCGACACCAACCTGAGACTTCTCGTCGAAAACAAGATTGTCATCGAATAAAACTGAGCGTGACGGGCGGGCCTTCGTGCCCGCTTTTCGACCTCGCACCGCCTCCCTGACCGGAGGCGGTTTTTTTTGGCGTGAAACACCGTGAAATGCCGCGAAAAGCAAGCAGGGCGGGCACCTGTGCCCGCCATTTCGCACAGGAGGTGACGCTGGAACGTGGGAACGATCACCGTTCGACGAAGCGGGTTTTTCGTTGCACCATGAAAGTTGGCGCAAGCGCCGTCGGAGGCCGGGTA
>CAYMYD010000265.1:0-3586 GCA_964394535.1 uncultured Propionivibrio sp.
CTGATGCGCTCCCTGTTTGCTTCTGCGCTCACTATGGGCTCCAGGCTCGTCGGCAGAAGCCTTTTTCTGCTATCCGCGAGTAGCTTTGCGGTGCTGGCACCGGCGGTCGAAGTGGCTGTCGACGTTGGGCATACGCTGGCTGCGCCGGGGGCGATCAGTGCGCGTGGGCGTGGTGAGCTGGAATTCAATCAGGTGTTGGCCCGGGCGCTGGTACCGGCCTTGCAGGCGCGTGGCCTGACGGTGCGCCCGGTCAATTTCGACGGACAGATCGAGAGCCTCGATGCGCGGCCACAGGCGGCGGCTGGCAGCGATTTCTTCATCTCCCTCCATCACGATTCGGTGCAGCCGGAACTTCTCGAAAAATGGACGTGGAATGGTACGGAGCAAACCTATTGCGATGTGCACAGCGGTTTTTCGCTGTTTGTCTCCCGCGACAACCCGGCCCCGGAAACCAGCCTGCGGTGTGCCTCGGCGATTGGTGCCAGCCTGCGTCTGGCCGGTTTCGTCGGAGCGACACATCACGCCGACTCCCTGCCCGGACGACCCCGTCCCTGGGCCGATGTCACCAATACCGTGCATTATTACGACAAGTTGATCGTCCTCTACCGCACCACCCTGCCTGCCGTGCTGTTTGAAGCCGGGGTCATCAAGCATCGCGACGAGGAACTGGCGCTAAGTGATCCGGAGCGGCAGGCACGGATGGCCGATGCGCTGGCCACTGGCATTGCAGCCTGCCTGTCCGTGCCTTAAGGGAAGGGAGAAGAGGGAAGAGAGAAGGGTAAAACCGTCGGTCGGCGATGATGCTGCGGAAACAAACGGCGTTTTTGCCAGGCGCAAGCCGAAAAAACAGTGAAGGCGCACCCTTCACCCTTCACCCTTCACCCTTCCCACTTCCCCGAAAAAATGGCCGCCTCCCCCGGTTTTTACTATACTTCCTGACCTGCTCAGGAGAAGGAGAGTTCTTCATGCAACTCGGATTGATTATTGGCATCCTCTTTGCCATCATGGCGGCGCTGTTTGCCATGCAGAATATTGTGCCGGTGGTGGTCTCACTCGGCTTCTGGAGTTTTGAAGGCTCGCTGGCGCTGGTACTGCTGATGACGCTGGGGCTGGGTGCCCTGATTGCCGGGCTGCTCTCTTCGCCCGCGATGATCCGCCGTCAATGGAATACGTCAAAACTGGCGCGGCAGGTGGCTGATCTGGAGCGCAAGCTGGCCGATGAAGCCCGGCGCAACGAAGAGTTGACTGCCGAAGTGGCACGCCTGCGCAAGCCGGTTGCACCCGAAGCAGCGCCGACAGCAGCGCCGACGGAGGCAGCGCCGGAAAAAAACTATGTTGGCTTGCGCTCGCTCATGGCGGGCGAACAGGAAGCAAGGAAGTCGGACTGATTGCGCTGCATGAATCGACGTATTGTCCATCTTGTTCTGGTTGGCCTGATTTCGACGATCTTCCCCGGTGTTTCCCAGGCGGCGGTTGAACTGATCGCCCCGGCACCGCTGGATGAGTTTTTACGCAAGCATCTCGATTTGCCCGTAACGCTGGCAGACGATATGGCGCGTGCCGTGCTGATCCGCCGTGCCCGCCAGGAGATTGCCGATCTTCTGGCGACAGAGGGCTATTTTTCACCGGCGATTGAGCTGCGTCCGGACCCGGCCAGCGGCCTGACCATCCGCATCACGCCCGGCCCGCAGACCAAGGTAACGCAGGTTGATATCCATTTTCGCGGCCATTTGGCAGGCCCGGATGCTGCTTTGAACGGGCGGCGCGAAGTATTGCGCTCCGCCTGGGCCTTGCCGCCGGGTTCTCCCTTTCGCTCTGCCGACTGGGAGGAAGCCAAGACTGCACTATTGGCGGCGACGGCGGCGACCGATTATGCCTCGGCGCATATTGTCGCCAGCCGCGCCGAAGTCGATCCGGAACAGGCGAGCGCCTGCCTGGAAGTGACGCTCGATTCCGGGCCGGCCTGGCAGTTTGGCAAACTGCTCATCAGCGGGCTGAAACGCTATGAGGCCGGGCTGGTCCAGGGGATGGCGCCCTTTTCGCCGGGCGAGCCTTACCGGCGGGCGTCGCTGCTGGATTTTCAGTCACGCCTGCAGAACACGCCCTGGTTTCATTCGGTGGCGGTTGAAACGGTGGCCGTTGAGCCGCAGGCCGATGGGGAGGCCAGCGTGCCGGTGCAGGTGACATTGGCGGAAGTGCCAGCCAAGCGGCTGGGCCTGGGGGCGGGTTACAGCAGCAATACCGGCGCACGCGGTGAAGTGAATTTCCGTCACCATGATTTTCTTGGCAATGCCTGGGATTTCAACAGCGGGCTGCGCCTGGAGCAGAAGCGCCAGACCCTGTTTGCCGACCTCACCCTGCTTCCTGACGAACGCGGCTATCGGCTCGGTTTCAACAGTCGCATTGAGCACAGCAATATTCAGGATCTGAAGATTTCACGCCAGCTGCTCGGCGTGACGCGTAGCCGCACGGCGGGGCGGATCGAAACCCGGCTGGGGCTGGAGTGGCAGCGCGAACACAGCCGGGCCGGTGATGCGGAGAAGGAAAGCGATCAGGCCTTGCTGCTCGACTGGCGCTGGACACGGCGCAATGTCGATGATGCGCTTGACCCGCGCCGGGGCAATGTCGTCGAAGTCCGGCTGGGCGGTGCTTCGCGCAGCCTGCTGTCCGACCGCGACTTTCTACGTACCCATCTGCGCGCGCAGCAGTGGTGGCCGGTGGCGGGCATCGGCCCGCGTGACAGCTTCAGTCTGCGCGGCGAGGTCGGCCTGACCGCAGCGACCACGCGCGACGGCATTCCGCAGGATTACCTGTTCCGTGCCGGGGGCGCCCAGTCGGTGCGCGGCTACGCCTATCAGAGCCTCGGCGTGCGCGATGGCCGGGCCGTGGTGGGGGGGCGGGCGATGGCCACGGCCAGTGCCGAATACACGCACTGGCTCAAGGGCGAGGCCGGAAAATCAGTCGGGCCCTGGGGGGTCGCCGCCTTTGTCGATGTCGGCAATGCCGCTGACGAATGGCGAAAACTCACGGATTCCCTGGGTGTTGGTGTGGGGGTCGGGGTGCGCTGGAAAAGCCCCGCCGGGCCGCTGGCGCTTGATCTGGCCCGGGGTCGGGCGCGTGACCGGCATGAGGCCCAATGGCAGGTGCATTTCTCCCTGATGGTGGCGTTTTGATGCGGGCGCGACGGTTTTTCCACATTTTGCTGACGGGACTGCTGTTCCTGCTGCTCGCCGTTTCGGGGGCCAGTGCCTGGCTGCTGCTGTCTCAAGGCGGGCTGGTGCAATCCCTTGCTCTGCTGGAATGGGCCAGCCAGGGCACGGTACGCATCCACGGGGCGCAGGGCCGTCTGCTGGGGCCGCTGACGCTGGAAGCGGTGGAAATTCAGCTCGATGGCGATCATTACCGTCTGCATGAACTGCGTCTCGACTGGGTGCCGAAAGCCTTGCTCGACAAACAACTCGACATCCCCTACCTGCGTGCCGAGCGTCTGGAATTGCAGTTTGCCGAAAACAGCACCATCACCCTACCCGACAGCCTGCAACTGCCTTTTGCCCTGCATGTGGCGGCGCTGGAAATCGGGGCGATC
>CAYMYD010000266.1:0-3551 GCA_964394535.1 uncultured Propionivibrio sp.
TGTTTCCGCAGAACCATTGCCGACAGACGGTTTTACCCTTCCCTCTTCTCCCTTCTCCCTTCCCGCAATCGCTTCATGCGATTGCCCTGGGTTTTCGCATTGAAACGCCTCGACAGGAAGGGGAATTTGCTATGCTTCGCCATCCTTGAATCTCCCGCTCCCGAACGAAGATGTCCCTGTCCCGTTTCGTCCCCTTCCTCGTCCTGTTGCTTGCCGCCTGCGGCAGCGAGCTGAACGACCCCTATCCGGCCAGCGAGCGCGGGCAGAATATCCTGTACTCCGCCTTTACCGAACGCCCCAAGCATCTCGACCCGGCGCAGTCCTATACCGAGGATGAAAGCACCTTCACCGGACAAATCTACGAACCACCGCTGCAATACCACTACCTGAAACGTCCCTACACCCTGATTCCGGGTACCGCCGAGGCCGTGCCGGAGCCGCGTTTTTATGACGCACAGGGACAGTTGCTGCCGCCTGATGCCCCCTCCTCGGCCATCGCCACCAGCGTCTACGAAATCCGCATCCGCCCCGGCATCCGCTATCAGCCGCACCCGGCCTTTGCGCTTGACGCCGCCGGGCAGCCGCTTTACGCCGAATTGAACGCACAGACACTGCGCGGCATCGAACGCCTTGCCGACTTCGCGCAGACGGGTAGCCGTGAGCTTTCTGCCGACGATTACATCTACCAGATCAAGCGCCTGGCGCATCCCCGCCTGCATTCGCCGATCTTCGGCATGATGGCCGGGCGCATCATCGGTCTCAAGGAACTCGGCAAGACGCTGGATCAGGCGGCACAGGCACAGCCGGGCGCGTGGCTTGACCTTGATCAATACCCGCTGGAAGGCGTCGAACGTGTCGATGCCCTGAGCTACCGCATCAAGCTGCGCGGCAAATATCCGCAGTTTCTCTACTGGCTGGCGATGCCCTTCTTCGCCCCGGTGCCGCGCGAGGCAGATCGCTTCTACAGCCAGCCAGGTATGGCGGAAAAAAACCTGACGCTCGACTGGTACCCGGTCGGCACCGGCCCCTACATGCTCACCGAGAACAACCCGAACAGTCGCATGGTGCTCACGCGCAACCCCAACTTCCACGGCGAGACCTACCCCTGCGAGGGGGAAGCCGACGATCAGGCGGCGGGCCTGCTCGCCGATTGCGGCAAGCCCCTGCCGATGATCGACCAGGCGGTGTTCTCGCGCGAAAAGGAAAGCATCCCCTACTGGAACAAGTTTTTGCAGGGTTATTACGACGCCTCCGGGATTTCTTCCGACAGCTTCGATCAGGCGGTACGCCTCAACGTCGGGGGCGATGTACAGCTTTCCGACGAGATGCGCGACAAGGGCATTCGCCTGCTGACCAGCGTGCGCACCTCGACCTTCTACATGGGCTTCAACCTCAACGATGGCGTGGTCGGTGGTCAGGGCGAAGGTTCGCGCAAGCTGCGACAAGCGCTGTCGATTGCCATCGACCATGAGGAATTCATTTCCATCTTCATGAACGGGCGCGGCATCGCGGCGATGAGCCCGCTGCCGCCCGGTCTCTTTGGCTTCGAGCCGGGGAAAGTGGGCATGAATCCCGTCGTCTATGACTGGCAGGACGGTCAGCCACGACGCAAACCGATCGAGGCGGCGAAAAAACTGCTGGCCGAAGCGGGTTGGCCGAACGGGCGCAACGCGCAAAGCGGTGAGCCATTGGTGCTCTACCTCGACACCACCAGCGGCGGCATGGGCGACAAATCACGCCTCGACTGGCTGACGCGCCAGTTCGCCAAGCTCGACATCCAGCTGGTCGTGCGCTCGACCGACTTCAACCGCTTTCAGGAAAAACTGCGCAAGGGCGCGGTGCAGATTTACTACCTTGGCTGGAACGCCGATTACCCCGACCCGGAAAACTTCTTTTTCCTGCTCGCCGGGGCAGAAGGCGCGGTCAATCGCGGCGGCGAAAACCGCTCGAACTACGTCAATGACGATTACGACCAGCTGTTCATCACCATGAAGGAAATGGACAACTCCCCGCAGCGACTGGAGCTCATCCGGAAAATGAACCGTATCCTGCAGGAAGACGCGCCGTGGATTTTCGGCTTTCACCCGAAGAGCTACACACTCGGTCACGCCTGGCTCTACAACCGCAAACCGAACGATGTGGCCAACAACATCCTCAAGTACCAGCGCCTGGATGTCGCCGAACGCGCCCGGCGCCGGGCGCTGTGGAACACGCCGGTGCGCTGGCCGCTGGGGGTGCTGGCCGGCGTGATACTCGTCGTGCTGGGAACAGCCATTGCGGCTTACCGACGGCGCGAGCGCAAGGCGGCAAACTGAAAACAAAAAAGGCTTGCACCCGGCAAGCCTTTTTCAGTTGATGGGAAACGTTTATTTTTTCTTCTTGTTCTTGGAGGCGGCAACAGCGGCCTTAAAGGAAGCGCCGGCCGAGAACTTCGGCACGATGGTCGCGGCAATCTTCAGTTTTTCGCCCGTCTTCGGGTTCTTGCCTTCGCGTGCGGCGCGCGCAGCCGGCTTGAAGGAACCAAAACCGACGAGGCTAACCGTATCGCCCTTGGCAACCGCTTCGACGATGCTTCCGATGACAGCTTCCAGCGCCTTGCCTGAGGCAGCCTTGGACAGGTCGGCCTTGGTTGCAATGGCTTCGATCAGTTCAGATTTGTTCATGGTATCTCCTGTTGTTGGTTGTGGAATGTAAGGGAATCCCTTGGCACGCAGGCGGATTCTTGCACTTCAATCGCCTGCTGTGAAGGGGTCTACAGGGTTTTTATGCAAACTCTGTGCTTTTGTTGTTTTTTTTAGCGTGAAATAACTGAGATGCCGTGAAAAGTGAAAGGTGAAACGTGAAATGTGGAGAACCGTGCCGGTAGCGGTCGATCCCGGATTGGTTTTCCCTTTACAAAGCGCGAAGCGCCTGATTTCTCACCTTTCACTTTTCACTTTTCACCTTTCACAGCGCCGCCTTGAGGAACTTCCCGGTATGGCTGGCCGAAACCTCGCTGACCGCCTTCGGACTGCCGGTGGCGATGATCCGGCCACCGCACTCGCCGCCTTCCGGGCCGAGGTCGATCACCCAGTCGGCGGTCTTGATCACGTCGAGATTGTGTTCGATGACCACCACGGTATTGCCGTTGTCGGCCAGACGGTGCAGCACGGTGAGCAGCATTTCGATGTCCTGGAAGTGCAGACCGGTGGTCGGCTCGTCGAGGATGTAGAGCGTCCGCCCGGTATCACGCTTGGACAGTTCCAGCGCCAGCTTGACGCGCTGCGCCTCGCCGCCGGAAAGCGTCGTCGCTGACTGGCCGAGCGTGATGTAGGAAAGGCCGACATCGACCAGCGTTTGCAGCTTGCGCGCAATCGTCGGCACGGCGTCAAAGAAGGCCCGCGCCTGTTCGACGGTCATTTCGAGAACCTCGTGGATGGTCTTTCCCTTGTAGAGCACTTCCAGCGTCTCGCGGTTGTAACGCTTGCCGTGGCAGACATCGCAATGCACATACAGGTCGGGCAGAAAGTGCATTTCCACCTTGATCATGCCGTCGCCCTGACAGGCCTCGC
>CAYMYD010000267.1:0-3516 GCA_964394535.1 uncultured Propionivibrio sp.
GACGGGGATCACGGCGGTGGATGATGCGGCCAATCGCCCCTTTATTCGCCGATCCTTCGATTATCTCTGCCGGTACCGGGCGGAAATCGCCGCCTTCCGGGGCTGGCTGGCGGCGCGGCAAGGGCGTTTTGCGGCTTTCTGGCAGCCCGGTTGGGAATGCTCGCTCGTCCCGACCCGAAAACTTCTCGCCGGGCAGACAGCCATGACGGTGGCTTCACGTGGCTATGCGCTTTATTTCAACGGACTGCCGGATCGCGCCGAAGCAGCCTTTCTCCATCAAAACGGCCAGTGGCATTTACGCACGATTCTCGGCTTCGGGCCGGGCATGTCGGGCGAGGAGGAGGTGATGACCCTTGATCAGCCTTTCAGCTTCGACGCCCGGCCTGAAGACTGGGCGGCCCTCTACTTTCTGGAAAAGACCCGCCTCGACGCCGACCAGATCGAACTCAACTGGCTGACCGACAGTGTCGTGGAAGCGTCGGTGCCGATGCGCAGTTGCAAGGAATAAGGCATGAGCTACAACACGCAGGAAATCTCGGTAGCCGCTGGCGCACCGGTCGAACTGTACCGTTTTGCGCTGGGCCAGCAGGTCTGGACGGTTACGAGCGGACGGGAGGTACTGATCTATCAGAACGAGCCTTATCAGCCGGTCGTCATTCGCCGTTCGGCGATTGAGCAGTCCCCCGAATTTGCCCGCAACGGCATTGATCTGGATTGCGCCCGCGACTTTGCCGTAGCGCAGCTTTTTGCGGCGGCACGGCCGAACGGGGTGGTCTCGCTCACCGTGTTTCGCAATCATCTCGGGGATGATGAATTCATCACGTGGTGGAAGGGGCGGGTGGCGTCGGTGGTGTGGAGCGGCAGTCTGGCAAAAATCCGCTGCGAGTCGATCTTCACCGCCCTGAAGCGTCCGGGCTTGCGCGCCCATTACCAGACCGGTTGCCGTCATGCCCTGTTCGATGCGGGCTGCGGGGTCAATAACCAGACCTTTTTGCTGACCGGGACGGTCGCAGCCGTTTCCGGGCTCACTGTGCGTTCCAGCGCTTTTCTGTCGCGGCCCGCAGGCTGGCTGACCGGGGGCTATCTGCGCGTTGCCGGGGTGCCGCGCATGATTCTTGCGCATTCGGGCAACAGCGTCACCCTGTCAGCCCTGCTGTCCGGCCTGGCGGTCGGGGTGGCCTTCGAGGCCTTTGCCGGTTGTGACCGGACGCTGGCCACCTGTCAGGCCAAGTTCGGTAATGCCATCAATTTCGGCGGGTTTCCGTGGATTCCGGCCAAGAACCCCTTTACCGGGGACGCCATCGTTTGAGGTAGCCCATCATGTGGCAACAAATTCTGGTCTGGGTCATCACCACGGTCATCGGTTCGCTCCTGGCTCCCCGACCGCAGAAACCGGCCGCGCCGAGCGCCGGAAATCTTGAAGTGCCGATCGCCGAGGCAGGCAAACCGATTCCGGTGCTCTTTGGCACCCGCGTCATTCATCAGGCCAATGTGGTCTGGTATGGCGATGTCAAAACCACCGAGGTGCGCCAGTCCTCCGGCAGTGGAGGGAAGAAATGACGACAACAGACAGCACGCTGATCGCCACTCACGCAGACGCCAAAGCGCTCGGCTACTGCAACAGTGGTTTGCGCCAATGGTTTCCTCGGGATGGCGTTTCCTTCGATGAGTTCCGACAGCAAGGTGTCTCCACCGTCTGGCTGCGTCACAGCGGCGATGCGATGGCGCTTCGGCTGGCGGAATTTGTCGAAGGGCGGGAGCGCACCTAATGGGCGGCAGTCGCAAGCGCGGGGGCTCTTCCTCATACGTCGTTGGCCATCGCTATTACGCCGGGCTCCATCTGGCGATCTGTCATGGCCCGGTCGATGCGATCACGCGCATCATCGTCGGCGAGCGGACAGCCTGGAGTGGTCAGGTCACAGCTTCGCAGTCCATTTATCTCAACGCGCCTGCGCTCTTTGGCGGAGACTCCCGCGAGGGTGGGGTGCAAGGCACCGTCGACATCAAAATGGGCGGCCCGAATGAGTCCGTTTCCGGCTACCTGCAACAGCAACTCGGGAGCGTCATTCCGGCGTTTCGCGGCGTGCTCTCGCTCATCGTCCAGCAATGCCTGCTCTCGTCGATGAACCCTTACATCAAACCCTGGCGCATCGAGGCCCGGCGCATTCCGGTCGCCCCTGCGCTGGGGAGTGGCAACATCAACGGCGATGCCAACCCGGCACACATCATCTATGAGTGCCTGAACAATGCCGCCTGGGGTCTGGGCTATGCCGCCAGTGAAATCGACGCCGCCAGCTTCCAAACCGCCGCGAGCACACTGGCCTCGGAGCAGTACGGTCTTTCCCTCCTCTGGGAGCGTGAGCAGCCACTGGAAGAATTCATCGCCGAAATTCTCCGGCACATTGACGGGACGCTGTACGTGCATCCGCGCACGGGCCGCTTCGTGCTGAAACTGGCTCGCGCCGATTACAGCCTGGGGAGCCTTCTGGTACTGGATCCCTCTAACGTCATCGAACTGGAAAGTTTCTCCCGGCCCTCGGAAGCAGAACTCGTCAATCAGGTCACGGTGCGTTACCGCGACCGGGGGACGGATAAAGAGGCGGCAATCACCGTTCACGATCTGGCGGCGCTGGAACTTGCCGGTGGCGTGGTGTCGTCCGTCACGGTCGATTATCCCGGCATCAGCAACGGTGCGCTGGCCTCCCGCGTGGCGCTGGGTGACCTGCAGCAACTCTCGGTCCCGCTGGCCAAGCTGACGCTGATCGCCAACCGGCAGGCATCACGGCTCAATATCGGTGAGGTGTTCAAGTTTACCTGGCCGGAACTGGGGATCGCCCAGTTGGTGATGCGGGTCGTTCGCGTCTCTTACGGCACGCTCACCGATGGTCGGGTGCGGCTCGAATGCGTCGAAGATATCTTCGGGATGCCTGCCGCTTCCTATGTCGCCCCGACGCCGACAGCGTGGGTGTCGCCGCTCAGCGCACCGGCCCCGGTACCGTATCGACGCCTCGGCGAAGCGCCGTGGTGGACGGTGGTAAAGCGTCTGGTGGGCGAATCGCCGACCGCCCGCAGCGAACTCGACCCCCAGGGCGGATTTCTGGTCGTCTGCGCCAGCCGCCCCTCGGGTGACTCATTGAACGTCAAGGTATTGACGCGGCAAGGTAGCGCTGCCTTCGATGAGGTGGAAAGCATGGGCTTCACCCCCAACGCAACGCTCTCTTTGGCTATTGATGAAGTGGCAACCGTACTGGCCCTGGGCAATGGACAGGATCTGGAGAGCGTCAAAACCGATACGCTGGCTTATCTCGATGAGGAAATTGTGGCGGTCAAGGCGGTCAATCCGCAGGCCAATACCGTGACGGTGGCGCGCGGTCTGCTGGATACGGTGCCGGTTGCCCACCCTGCGGGAGCCCGGCTGTGGTTTGCCGAAGGGGTCGAAGCGCTGATCACCGAGCAATATCTCTCCGGCGAAAGCGTTCAGGTGAAGCTCCTGCCTTCAACGGGCCAGGGCCGACT
>CAYMYD010000268.1:0-3511 GCA_964394535.1 uncultured Propionivibrio sp.
TGGCCCAGATCGAAAAGCAGTTCGGCAAAGGCTCGATCATGAAGATGGGCGAGGGCAGTGTCGAAAAGGATATCCAGGTCGTCTCGACCGGCTCGCTGGGGCTTGATATCGCACTCGGCGTCGGCGGCCTGCCGCGCGGTCGCGTCGTCGAAATCTACGGCCCGGAATCTTCGGGCAAGACCACCCTGACCCTGCAAGTCGTCGCTGAAATGCAAAAACTCGGTGGCACGGCGGCCTTCATCGACGCCGAACACGCGCTCGACCCCTCCTACGCGCAGAAACTCGGCGTCAAGCTCGACGAACTGCTGATCTCGCAGCCCGATACCGGCGAACAGGCGCTGGAAATCGCCGACATGCTGGTGCGCTCCGGCAGTGTTGATGTGGTGGTGATCGACTCGGTCGCCGCACTCGTGCCCAAGGCCGAAATCGAGGGCGAAATGGGCGATTCGCTGCCCGGTCTGCACGCCCGCCTGATGAGCCAGGCACTCAGAAAGCTGACTGCCAATATCAACCGCACCAACACCCTGGTAATCTTCATCAACCAGATTCGCATGAAGATCGGCGTGATGTTCGGCAGCCCGGAAACCACGACCGGCGGCAACGCGCTGAAATTCTACGCCTCGGTACGCCTGGACATCCGGCGCATCGGCGGGATCAAGAAGGGTGACGAAGTCATCGGTAACGAAACCCGCGTCAAGGTCGTCAAGAACAAGGTTGCGCCGCCTTTCCGCGAGGCAGTTTTCGACATCCTCTATGGGGAAGGCATCTCGCGCGAAGGCGAAATCATTGAACTCGGTGTCGTGCACAAACTGGTCGACAAGTCGGGTTCCTGGTACGCCTACAACGGTGAAAAGATCGGCCAGGGCAAGGATAACGCCCGTGAATTCCTCAGAAACAACCCGAAGATTGCCGAGGAAATCGAAGGCAAGGTTCGTGCGGCGGTCAATGTTCCCTTACAGCAGCGCGCCAAGGCGGACGAACCGGCGGCCTGAGCAGCACCATGAGCCACAGCCTGCGTGAGCGCGCCCTGCGCCTTCTGGCGCGGCGGGAACACGCTCGTGGCGAACTGGCGCGCAAGCTGATGCCGCACGCCGAGTCCGAGGAAGAGCTGACCGGCGTGCTGGAAGACCTTGCCGCACGCGGCCTGCTCTCCGACGAGCGCTATGTGGAAATGCGCCTGCATGCCCGCGCGGCACGCTTCGGCAATGCGCGCCTCTCGCACGAGTTGCGCCAGCAGGGCGTCGATGACGCGCTGGTGCAGGCCGCGCTGGCCGATGCGGATGATGAGCTGCAGCGGGCGCGCGCTGTCTGGCAGGGAAAATTTGGCGCTCGGGCGGAAACGCCGGACGCCGCCGAACGAGCGCGCCAGATGCGCTTTCTGATGAGCCGGGGTTTCTCCGGCGAAACCATCCGTCGCGTGTTGCGCGGCGATTTTGAAGACGACTAAGCCATGTCCGATCAGGAAAATAAAAAAAGTACGCTCTCCAGCAGCCATCTGCGCAAGCGCTACAAAAAGCGCACGGTCGTGCAGGACGTCTCGCTGGACGTTTCCAGCGGCGAAGTCGTCGGTCTGCTCGGCCCGAACGGTGCGGGCAAAACCACCTGTTTCTACATGGTCGTCGGGCTGGTGGCCTGTGACGGGGGCGACGTGTTCATCGACGGCACGCGGATCACCCATCTGCCGATTCACCGTCGGGCACAACTGGGCGTTTCCTATCTGCCGCAGGAAGCCTCGGTCTTCCGCAAGCTGACGGTCGCCGAAAACATCCGCGCCGTGCTCGAACTGCAAAACTACTCCAGGGAGGAGATCGAACAGCGCACCGAAAAACTGCTCGCCGAACTGCATATCGGGCATATCCGTAACAGCTCGGCGGCCGCGCTCTCCGGCGGCGAACGGCGGCGGGTGGAAATTGCCCGCGCCCTGTCGACCGACCCGCGCTTCATCCTGCTTGACGAACCCTTTGCCGGCATCGACCCGATTGCCGTGCTGGACATCCAGAAGATCATCCGCTTCCTCAAGGAGCGTCAGATCGGCGTGCTGATCACCGACCATAACGTGCGTGAAACGCTCGGCATCTGCGATCACGCCTACATCCTCAACGAAGGCACGGTGCTGGCGGCTGGCCGTCCGGATGAAATCATTTATAATGAAAGCGTCCGCAAGGTTTATCTGGGCGAGAACTTCCGCCTCTGATCTTTTTACAGCTCAAGCTCAAGCTTGGCGAAGCTTCCCGTAGCCTGGCAGCACGCCAGACTTTGCCCATGAAACCGTCCCTTCAGCTCAAACTCTCCCAGCAACTCGCGCTCACGCCCCAATTGCAGCAGTCCATCCGGCTGTTGCAGTTGTCGACGCTCGAACTGGAACAGGAGCTGGAAAACTACCTGCAGGAAAACCCCCTGCTGGAGCGCGAAGAGGAGGAGTACGCGGCACCACCCCACGTTGACAGCGGAGTGTCGACCGTGACGGCCACGCCGGAATCTGCCGATGACGAAGCCAGCGCACCGCCCGCCCTCGACTCGGGTGAGAGCTGGCAGGACGACGACAGCCGGTACGCCAGCACTTCCGGCAGTTTTGACGAGGATGACGGCAACTATCAGGACGTACAGGCCGCCACTACCTCGCTGCGCGAACATCTCCTGTGGCAGCTCGGCACGATGGGACTGCCGAACCGTGACCGGATGCTGGTGCAATGCCTGATCGACGCGCTTGATGACGACGGCTACCTGACACAAACACTCGAAGAGCTGCTCGACCTCCTGCCCGCCGAACTGGAGATCGACGCCGACGAACTGCAGATCGCCCTGCGCTATCTGCAACACCTCGACCCGGTCGGGGTCGGTGCGCGCAACGCCAGCGAATGTCTGAGCCTGCAACTGGAGGAACTGCCCACTGATGCCACGCAGAAGCTGGCATTGCAGATTGTAGGCCAGCATCTCGAACTGTTTGCCGCACGCGAATTCCCCCGGCTGAAAAAGCTGCTCGATTGTGACGACGACGCGCTGCGCGAAGCGCAACTGCTCATCCGCAGCCTGAACCCGCGGCCGGGCGCCCAGTATGCGGCGCTCGACACGCGCTACATCATTCCCGACGTCGTGGTACGCAAGCTGCACGGCCAGTGGGTGGTGAACATCAATTCGGATGCCTATCCGCGCCTGCGCATCAACAGCCTGTACGCACAGATCCTGTCGCAGCAGCGCGGCTCCGGCCTGGCCGGACACCTGCAGGAAGCCCGCTGGCTGATCAAGAACGTGCAACAGCGTTTCGACACCATCCTGCGCGTCGCCCAGTGCATCGTCGACCGGCAGCGGCAGTTTTTCGACCACGGCGAAGTGGCGATGCGGCCGATGGTATTGCGCGAAATTTCCGACCTGCTGGGCCTGCACGCTTCCACGGTTTCGCGGGTCACCACGCAGAAATACATGGCGACGCCGCGCGGCATCTTCGAACTCAAATACTTTTTCGGCAGCCACGTGGCGACCGAAGCCGGCGGTGCCTGCTCGGCGACGGCGA
>CAYMYD010000269.1:0-3460 GCA_964394535.1 uncultured Propionivibrio sp.
AACATTCGCCAGGATGTTTTCCCGGCATAATCGACCAGCCATTTATCCTTGAGACTTTTCAGTTCCCCGCTTGCCGACAGATCCAGAATCGCCTTGTTCAATTCCCCCAGCAGCTGTTCATTGCCCTTGCTAACGCCGATGCAATAGATGCTGTTATTGAGCACCGGCCCGCTGGCCGCCATCTGCTCGAACTTGAAACCGGCGATCAGCTTCTTTCCGGTCAGATAGGGCGCGATGGCGTAATCGTTTTTCCCGGCGGCCACGGACTTGAAACATTCCGAATAGGTGGGAAAAAACGTCGTGTGCTGACTGAGGTTGTACGGAATGATGAAAGCCTCATTGATCGCATCGTTTTCAATGGTGCATAGGCGCTTATCCAGAAAATCCTCAATATTGAGCTCCTTCCCGGAAGCGCCGAAAGCCACATAGGCATCGTGGGTCAGCGGCGTCGAAAAATCGATTCTTGCCAGCCGTTTCTCGCTGTAAGTCATCCCCATCAGGGCATCAATACGCCCTTCGGCCAGTCCTTGCTGAGCCTCGCTCCAGGTCAGCAGTTGCAGCTTGACGTTCTTCCCCATCTTCTCGCCGAGCGCGTAGATGGCTTCCACGTCGAAGCCGAGAAAATCCCCGTCACCGGAAATGAAGGAATAGGGCGAATAATCCTTGTCCGCCGCAACGACGATGGTTTCACTGAATTTTCCTGGCGGAGCGGGCCTTTCCTTGGTTTCTCTCGTCTTCCCCCATTCAAGCAAACCCAGCGAAAAAATCAGCGCGGCCAGCAGCAGCCACAGAGCTTTGCTGTTTTTGGGCAGAAACCCCAGCCGCCAGGCTTTCCGCAAAAAAAGACGCCAACCCGCTTCAGAATGACAAACCGCTACCATCTCGCCTCCAGGCACGTTGCAGACTGTGTTTGATACGCTCCCCGAAGTTGGCATGCTCCCCCCAAAGCGCCGTCACGCCTGTTTTCGCGAAGTATACTGCCATCCGTGGGAAAAAAAGCCGCCGGAGGGCAGGGAGTTATCCAGCAGGCCCAATCCTGAAAATCCTGGTGACAGGCGGGTGGAATAAGCACCCCGGTTTCTCCTCTCCCGCCCTTGTGGCAGCGGTATTTCGCGTCCCGACAGGCCCTGTCGTGATACCCTTCCGACCCAGGCCGTAACCAGTGACAGACCATGAACCCCATAAACCCCACCCCCGACCTTTTCGACAACCTTCCCCTGCCCGCCCCCCCGCAACCTCCCGAGACGCACGACAGCGTCCTGCTGCACGAAACTGCCTCCCGCGATTACCTCGAATACGCCGTGGCCGTGGTCAAGGGCCGCGCCCTGCCGGACGTGAAGGACGGACAGAAGCCGGTACAGCGCCGCGTACTCTTTGCCATGCGCGAACTCGGGCTGATGGCCGGCGCCAAGCCGGTGAAATCGGCGCGGGTGGTCGGCGACGTGATCGGCAAATACCACCCGCACGGCGACACCTCCGCCTACGACGCCATGGTGCGTGTCGCGCAGCCCTTTTCCCTGCGCTATCCGCTGGTCGACGGGCAGGGCAACTTCGGCTCACGCGACGGCGACGGCGCGGCGGCGATGCGTTACACCGAAGCGCGCCTCGCCCCGATTGCCGAACTGCTGCTCGGCGAGCTTTCCGAAGGCACCGTCGATTTTCAGCCCAATTACGATGGCGCTTTTGACGAACCGGCTTTCCTGCCTGCCCGCCTGCCGTTTTCGCTCTTGAACGGGGCTTCCGGCATCGCCGTGGGCATGGCCACCGAAATGCCCGCGCACAACCTCGGCGAAGTCGCCAACGCGGCGATTCACTTCCTGCAACACCCGGAGGCCGACCTCGCCGCGCTGATGGCGCACCTCCCCGGCCCGGACTACCCCGGCGGCGGGCAGATCATCTCGACCCCGGCGGAAATCGCCAGCGCCTACCGCACCGGACGCGGCAGTTTGCGCGTGCGCGCCCGCTACGATTTCGAGGAAATGGCGCGAGGTGCCTGGCAACTGGTGGTACGCGAACTGCCGCCCGGCATTTCAACCGCCAAGGTGCTCTCCGAAATCGGCAGCCTGATGAACCCGCAGCCCAGGCCCGGCAAAAAGTCCGTCGAACAATCCGCCGCGCAGCTCAAAAACCTCTTCGCCTCGCAGCTCGAACGGGCACGCGACGAATCCGGCAAGGACGACGCCATCCGCCTCGTCTTCGAACCGGCCAGCTCGCGCCTGGATCGTGACGAATTCGTCGCCCTGCTGCTCGCCCACACCAGCCTGGAAACCAACGCGCCGATCAACCTGGTCGCCGTCGGCCTCGACGGACGGCCCTGCCAGAAAACCCTGGTCGACCTGATCAGCGAATGGTGCATCTTCCGCCTGGCCACGGTACGGCGGCGCAGCGAATATCGCCTGGCCCGCGCCAACGACCGCATCCACATCCTCGAAGGGCGGCACATCGTCTTTCTCAACATCGACGAAGTCATCCACCTGATCCGGGAATCGGACGAACCCAAACCGGCGCTGATGGCGCGTTTTGCCCTCTCCGAACGGCAGGCGGAGGACATCCTGGAAATCCGCCTGCGCCAACTGGCGCGGCTCGAAGGCATCAAGATCGAGCAGGAACTCGCCAGGCTGCGCGAGGAAAAGGCCGAACTCGAAACCCTGCTCGCCAGCGACAGCCTGCTGCGCAAGCTGGTCATCAGGGAAATCCGCGCCGACGCCGCCAAATACGGTGACGAACGCCGCACCCTGATCGAAACCGCGAACGTCACCACCCGCTCGGAAGTCGCCGTCGTCGCTGATGAAGCGGTGACGCTGATCGTTTCCGCCAAGGGCTGGGCGCGGGTACGGCAGGGACACGGCCTCGACCTTTCCGCCGTCGCCTACAAGGACGGTGACGGCCCGGGCTGGGTCTTCGAATGCCGCTCGGTCGACCCGCTGGTCATCCTCTCCAACGAAGGCCGCGCCTTCACCGTCGCCATTGCCGAACTCCCCGACGGGCGTGGCATGGGCGCACCGCTGCCCGCCTTTGTCGACATGGGCAACAGCCGTATCGTGCATGTCCTCGTCGGTCAGCCGGAAGAAGAATGGTTGATCGCCAAGAGCTCCGGCACCGGCTTCATCTGCACCTTTGGCGACCTCATCTCGCGGCAGAAGGCCGGCAAAGCCTTCCTGACGCTCGAAGAAGGCGCGCTCATCCTGCCGCCCTGCCGCGTGACGCCGGACTGCGACCACCTCGCCGCCCTCGCCCAGGATGGCCGCCTGCTGGTTTTCCCGCTGGAGCAGATGAAACGCCTTTCCGGCGGCAAAGGCGTCCAGATCATCGGCCTCAAGGGAGAAGAAAGCCTCAAATCCGTCCTCGCCATCAACGGCCCGGTCGTCCGGGTCAGCGGCGTATTCCGCAACAAGCCCAGGGAAATCCTCTCCGACGAAAAACACCTCGGCAGCCGCGCACGCCGTGGCGCCATCGCCGG